>DJVD01000251.1 GCA_002440805.1 Chloroflexi bacterium UBA6265 | reverse complement strand
CGAACCGTTCGGCGCGCTCGATGCCATCACTCGCAAACGCCTGCAGGAAGAGTTGCTGCGCATTCACAAGGCCATTTCACAGACAGTGGTGTTTGTTACCCACGATATCGATGAGGCTGTTCGCCTGGCCGATCGAATTGCCGTGATGCGCGCCGGCAAGGTGGAACAGTTCGGCACACCCCTGGAAATCGTCCAGCGTCCTGCCAACCAATTTGTGGCCGACCTGGTTGGTACCGATGATGTGTTACGCCGCTTTAGCCTCATGACCGCTGGCGCCGCGATGGACGACCTGCCGCAATCCACTGAGGATGTGCCGCGTATCGCCCAATCGGTGTACCTGCGGGAGGCGCTCGGTATTATGGCCGAATCGGGTGCGCCGTACCTGGTGGTGACGGACGATGCTACCAGCGATCCGGTCGGCACCCTCTCCTTTGCCTCTATCCAGCGGGCCGCCGCACCCGTCACGGAGTAACCAGCCGTGTATCTCGACTGGCTGATGAACAATCCGGATGTTGTCTGGGCAGCAACGCTGGAACACATGCGGATGTCGCTGCTGGCGGTGGCAATCGCGCTGCCGCTGGCAATCATCCTCAGTATCGCCAGCGTGCTGGTGACACCATTGCGCCAGCCAGTGCTGTGGATTGTGGGTACCCTTTACACCATTCCCAGCCTGGCGATGCTCGCCTTCCTTATTCCCTCGCAGGGGTTAGGCTTACGTCCCACGCTGATTTTGCTGGTGATGTATGCCCAGGTTTTCCTGGTGCGGAATATGGTGACCGGCATGGCTGGCGTGGATAAAAGCACGATCGAGGCCGCCTATGGTTTGGGCATGAACACCCCGCAAACCTTGCTGCGCGTGTGGATTCCGATGGCGTTGCCGGTGATGTTGGCCGGAGTGCGGATCGCGCTCACCACCGTGATCGGGCTGGCCGTGCTGGGTGGCTGGGCAGCCGCCGGTGGCCTGGGCGAAATCCTGTTCATGGGTATCAGCAGCAATAACCCGGAGCGAGTCATGGCAGGAGTGGTCGCGATCGTGGCCCTGGCGCTTGTCGTGGATGCGTTCATGCGGGCGCTTGAAATGCTGACACCAATGTCACGGGCGCGCCGTGCCGCCCGCACTTAACCGAGGAACCAGCGATGTACACCGTCATGACGCCTGAGCAAGTCTACGAGTTCATCACCAGCCATCGCCTCACCGCCCATTTGGCGACGGTGCGGCCCGACGGCCGCCCCCACGTGGCGCCGATCTGGATCGCGGTGGATGGCAAGGATATCGTCTGGAACACCGGCGATGTCACGGTGAAGGGCAAGAACATTCTGCGCACCGGCTATGCGGCCATTTCCATGGACGATAGCGTGCCGCCATTCAATTCCGTACGGCTGGAAGGTCCGGTCACCTGCAGTACCGATCTGGAAGAGGTGCAGCGATGGGCCGCTATCATCGGTGGCCGCTATATGGGTGAGGATCAGGCTGAGATATTCGGCGAACGTAACGGCGTGCCGGGTGAAATGCTCTGCCGGATGACGCCTTTGCACGTCAGCGGCATCTTCGATGTCGCGGCCTTCCCGGAGAACAACGAGGCTTCATGACCGAACGACCATTCGTGACGCTAGCGTTGGATGGCGTGGAATTCCGCCTCGCGACACCTGCCGACCTCTCGTTTATCCGGGAGTACGGGCGCGTGTTCCGCGTATTTGATGACAACGATTCCGGCAATATTTCGTTCGGCCTCGATGATGGCAACCGCAAGTTGTTTATTAAGCTGGCGGGAGCCGAAACCGTGAACGCAGGGAGTTCGCCTGACGATGCTGTGGCGCTGCTGCGACGGGCCACCACGGTGTATCGCGACATCGTCCATCCCAACATCGTGCGCTGCGTTGCTACCATCGATCGTGCTCCCTACTTCGGCCTCGTGTTCGAATGGGTCGATGGAGAATTGTTGCGAAGGATCTATGACGAGTGCTTTACACGCTTCCGTTCATTGCCCGTGCCTGAGCGGCTGGCGGTGATGGACACCATCATGACGGTGATGCAGGACATCCATGATGTTGGCTACGTGGCCGTGGATGTGTACGATGCGAGCTTCCTCTACGATTTCGACCGCAAGCATCTCACGCTGTGCGATATCGATGTGTTTGAGCGCAGGCCGATGGTGAACACCATGGGCCACATGTGGGGGAGCACGCGATTCATGTCTCCCGAAGAGTTTGAGCGCGGGGCGGTGATTGATGAGATCACCAATGTGTACACCCTGGGAGCGGTGGCCTTCCTGCTCTTTGGCGACGAACGCACTCGCACGCTTTCCGGTTGGGATGCAGGCGAATCGCTGTTCGCCGTTGCTCACCGGGCGACGCAGGATGATCGCACCAAACGCTTCCCCGGCATTTCGGCCTTCGCCCATGCCTGGCGACAGGCGCAACAGAACATGGCCTGACAGTCGGATTGCCATCCTCGAAAATGAGTACGCCAGCTCACCGCGGGGTGCCATGCATCTCTAATGAACGAGCGATTGTTCTCCCTGACGGATGAGCATGTTGACATCTAACTTACGGGCACCTTATCCTGAGGCCGCCTGACATCCCTCACGATCCCGAAAGGAGCAGCCACCATGGAGAAGGATCCCTCTGCCACCCTCCGCACCATCGCTGCCGGCCATTGCCTGGCGCGTAGCCTCCATGTCATCGCCGACTTCGGTGTTGCCGACGCGCTCGATGAAGACCCTGAATCCACCGAGAACCTGGCCGAAAAAGTCGGTGCCAATCCCCAGGCCCTTGGCCGCGTGTTGCGGCTGCTCGCTGCCCACGACATTTTCGCCATGCAGGGGGACACCGTACGCCACACACCTGCCTCGCGACTGTTGCGTGCTGATCATCCCCGGTCGATGCGCCCCCTCGTCCGCATGTACGGTCGACCCATGCGCTGGAGAACCTATGAGTACATGGATCATTCCCTCCGCACCGGCGAACCAGCAACCTCCCAGACGATCCCGGAGGGCTTCTGGGCCTATATGGCAGAGCATCCGGAGGAGGGCCAGATATTCAACGATGCCATGCAGGCAAAGGCCCAGGGCGCTACCGCCGGTATTCTGGCCACCTACGATTTCTCCCGCTTCCAGACCATAGCCGATATCGGCGGTGGGCACGGCCACCTCCTGCATGCGGTGCTGGAGGCTGTGCCGACTGCGAGAGGCGTGCTCTTCGATCTTCCTCATGTGATCGCGGAGACTGAAGGTGTTTCCCACGAACGCCTCACGACGCAGGCGGGAGATTTCTTTCACGATGACCTGCCGACCTGCGATGCCTACCTGCTGATGGAAGTCATTCATGATTGGGGTGATACCGAAGCCCTCGCCATCCTCCGGGCAGTGCGCAGGGCCTCTCAACCGGGCGCCACGGTGCTCCTTGTCGAGAAGATCGTCTCCGATAAACCGGGGCCCGATTGGGCGAAGGTGCTCGATATCCAGATGTTAACCATGCTCGGCGGTCGCCAGCGCACCGAAACGGAATACGTTGATCTCCTGAGCCAGGCAGGCTTCCGGTTCGTACGACAAGTCGATACCGGGGCTGGTGTGGCCATCATCGAGGCAGAGGCAAACACAGAATAAGGGCAGCACCTCAACGCGGCAGGCGCCCTGCACCTGGAAGCGATCGCCCTACTCCATCATCGTATTGGCCTTGATGTACTCCACCAGCGTGTTCACTTCGGTGAACGCCAGGCCCACCACGGTATCGGCACCGCCGTAGTAAATAGCGATGCGGCCGGTATCGCTATCGGTGAGCGCACCGACCGGGAAGAACACATTCGGCACATCCCCCACCCGCTCGTAGTCCTCATCCGGACCGAGCAGGTACGTGCGGCTGCGCGCGATCACCTTCCACGGCTGATCGAGATCGAGCAGCGCCCCGCCCATGCGATAGACGAAACCATTACAGGTGGTGATCACACCGTGGTAGATCAGCAGCCATCCCTCATCGGTCTCGATCGGGCAGGGGCCCGGGCCGATCTTGGTGGATTGCCAGGGCGATTCATCCCCCTTCGCCGTGCCCATCACGAAGCGATGCTTGCCCCAATATGTGAGATCGGGACTCTCGGAATAAAAGATATCGCCGAACGGCGTATGGCCCGTATCGCTGGGGCGGCTGAGCACGGCGTAGTTGCCATTAATCTTGCGCGGGAAGAGTACGCCATTGCGGTTGTACGGCAGGAAGAGGTTTTCCATCTGATGGAAGGTCTGGAAATCGAAGGTGTAGGCCATGCCGATGGTCGGGCCGTGGTAGCCATTGCACCAGGTGATGTAGTACCGATCCTCAATAAACACCACCCGCGGATCGTAGCGATATTCGCGCGTGGTGACCGCATCCTCCACGCCCTTGAAGGTGAGCGGGGTGGAGCTGATATCCCACTTCAGGCCATCGTCGCTAAAGCCGACATAGATATCCATGCTGATGGCGAGGTCGTCGCAGCGAAACACTCCCGCATAACCATCGCCAAATGGCACCACGGCGCTGTTAAAAATGCTGTTTGCGTGTGGTGCATCCGCCTTGGTGATGATCGGGTTGGCATCGTACCGCCACACGGGAGCAGTATGGTGTGCGGGCCTGTCCTGCCAGGGCATGTTGGGAAGGGCATTGGTAATGAGGGTGACCATGGGGGCGCTCCTTGCTGACAAACGGCTCAATCCTGCCTGCCATTGTTCGGCACCGGCTGACAGGGTGTCAACGCGCATTTTCCCCCACAGGCACGCATAAACGCGGCACCCAGGGAGTTCCCTGGGTGCCGCGTTGAGCGGCTGTTTAGCCTTCCAGCCAGATATCACGCACGCTGGTGAGGCTTTGGCTGAGATAGTGCTCAAATCCCTTCACGCGGGTGTGCATGGCGGTGAAGGTGAGCGAGGTGTACAGCATCAGCCAGGGCAGGTCTTCGATCTGCAATTCCTGGATCTGCAGGTAGAGTTGGCGTCGCTTCTCCGTATCCGTCTCGGCGATGGCGGCCAGCAGCAGCTCATCCATCTCCGGATTACTGTATCCGGCGGCATTGGTCTGGCCATCGGTACTAAAGCTCTGGGCGAGGAAATCGTTGGGGTCACGATATCCCCCCGCGCCCATCACCGCGATATCGAAATCGCCGGAGAAGTGGCGTTCGAGATAGGTCGCATTTTCTTCAGGCTCAAGTTCCGAATTGATGCCCATCAGCCGCAACTGCTCCTGCAACACAGTGCTGGTGTTGAGGAGGAAGTCGTATTCGGCCCAGGAGAGGATGCCCGGATTGAGATCCTCTGGCAAACCAAGCTCGGCCAATAGCGCCGCAGCCCCTTCAATATCGCCTTCCGGGGCGGGATCGGGCCATCCGGCCCAGAAACTGGCCGGGTACACACCAACCAGGGGTTCGCCAAACCCAAACACGGCAGCATCGATCATCTGTGAGCGGACAATGCCGGTGGCGATTGCCTGCCGCACTTCCTTGCGATCCCACGGCTCCCGACGCTGGTTGAAAACAATCCAGCGCAGGTTGGCGCTTTCACCACCAATGCGCTGAAGGTTGCTGTCGGCATCGATGAGGGTGAAATCCTTGGGGGGCGCGGCCTCGATCAGGTCTACAGTGCCACTCACCAACGCGGTGGTGCGGGCGGTATCGTCGGGAATCACCTGCACTTCGATACCATCGAGGTACGGTCGACCTTCCAGCCAGTAGTCCGGGTTCTTTTCGAGCACGAGGATGCTGTTGGGGACAAACTCCACGAACCTGAATGGGCCCGTGCCAATCATCACCTGGCGAAGATCGCCGTTCGCTTCCACTTCCTCCTGCGGCACAATGCCGAATCCACGCCGGGCAAGGGTGCTGAGCACACTCACATCCGGGCGATTCAACGTCAGCACGACGGTCGCGTCATCCGGCGCCTCCACCGAGGAGATCGAGGCGGTATCGCCCTGCCACGGCGAACCGGTATCGGGGTTCATGATGCGGTCGATGGTGTATTTCACATCGGCGGCCACCAGGGCGCGGCCATTGTGGAACATCACACCTTCACGCAGGTGGAAGGTGTACGTCAGGCCGTCGTCCGTGATGTCCCAGCTGGTGGCAAGGCGCGGCTCTGGCGACAGGTCGGGTGCCTCATGCGTGAGGCCCTCGTACACGAAATCGATGACCAAACCGGCAGCATCCAGCAATACGAGGCCGGGATCCAACTCCACCGGGTCGCCCTGCACGCCAATGCGGAGGACGCCGCCCGGCACGGCATCGGGATTAACCGGCACCGGCGTGGATTGCGCGCTGGTGTGCGTATGTAGTGCTGCCAGCGCGGCCGTTCCACCAAGCACGGCGGCACGTCGATCGATCATCATGCGGAGAAGGGGATTCATGCAATACCACTCCTGTGTGGGATTATCGGCTCCTGCCGATGCTTCCCAAATGATAGCAGCCCGGGCAAACGACAAACCGGAGTGTTGCCACCCCGGTTTGCCACCATATTCGTCAGCTGGTGCTGGTTATTGCTTCTTGCGCGGATCGAGCGCATCGCGCAAG
>DJVD01000295.1:1001-2546 GCA_002440805.1 Chloroflexi bacterium UBA6265 | reverse complement strand
ACGATCCTGAAGCAGCCAAAGCATTGCTTGCGGAGGCTGGTTATGCGGATGGTTTCGACGCCCGCATGGATCTCTCATCCGATGCATCAAAAGCAATCGCCGAAGCGATGGTCAGCCAGTGGGCAGAGATCGGGGTAAATGTCGAGATTATCGTCAGTGATCTTGGCACGTTTAACTCCGGTTGGTCCGATCCTGAGGCGCCCGAATTGCGGATGGTGACGTGGAGCCCTCTCTTCGATCCTTCAACATTGCTCAATTTGGTCTTCCACTCCGATGGAGTGCTCAGTCGTTATCGGAATGCAGACGCCGATGACCTCATCAATGCGGGTGGTTCGGCAACCGATTCGGCGGCACGAGAAGAAGCCTATCGGGAACTCGGCAGCGAACTGCACACCGATGCGGCAGCAGTATTCTTGTGGAATCTTGTGAATGTCGCTGCAGTGAGTAAGCGCGCATCGGCGTGGACGCCTCGCCCCGATCAGTGGGTGATGGCGTTGGTTCGCTAGAACACGAACCGGCCGGCAATGAGAGCCAGGGCGAGCAAGAAGAGTGGCACCGTGGCCAGAAGCACCAGGTCGAGTGAAATCAGTGCAATCCCGATGATCAGCAAAACCAGCGCCACCAGCAGGAAATTGCGCTGAAGCATGGTCATCGGGAGCTTGCCGCTTCCCCGCGCCCATGGATCGGGTGCCGGACGCACGGCATCACCGGCGAGTATCTGTCGCCGATACGGCTGCTTCTGCATTGGTTGTTTGGAACGTGGTTGTTGGCTCATGGACATAGTTTACAGGGCCTGAATGGGATCGTGCTCGTCTGTGCCGATCTTTGCCACTTTGATCCACACCTGCACGGCCACGATCTGAACGATTCCCGCCACAATCAGGAACAGCCCTGGCGTGATCCAGATACGATCAGGTGCGCCGATCCAGGCAACCACAATCCAGCCGATCCCGAGCAGGAGTGTGCCGATACTTACCGCCATTAAGTGCTTCATCGATACCCTGTCGAGAGGTCGGTTCATACGCTGTCCTTATGTGCTACGGCGATAATTCGATCGGATTCGGGTTCCCAGGGGTCGAGTTCGTAACTTCCGTACCAGTCGACCCGGCCGAAACCGGCCAGTTCGAGCAAGAGCGCGAGTTCGCGCTGGTGAATGTAACGCAAATCGAACTGTGTGCGTACCCGCTGCAGGGAGCCGTTCGGTTGAACACGATCGTACCAGATCGTCGTTTCGATCACCTGTGGATGGATGCCCGGCTTGCGGTGTCCCCACTTGTCGACGGTCGATTCATCACGCATTTCCCAGCTGCCTTCAAGATGGGTGACGTTCATCAGGTGATTAAGCTGGCCCTGGCCGGGGTTGAGGGTATCGATTACCAGCCTTCCGTCAGGGATCAGGGCGCTGAACGCGGAATAGAGCATTGCCCGTTGTGCTGTCTCATTCAAGTGCATGATGCTGTTGAGGGATGCAACGATCAGGCCAAAGGGCGCGCCCGGTATGCGTGCAGGGTTTGCCATGTCGCCCCGATGAAGCGAAATGTTCAG
>DJVD01000295.1:0-954 GCA_002440805.1 Chloroflexi bacterium UBA6265 | reverse complement strand
CCGGTGCCACATCCAAGTTCCAGAATCGGACCATCGCCAAGTTCGGCGAGCTCAACGATCAGGTCAACATCGTCTGTGAAATCTGCATGTTCGAGGTCGTAGTACTCAACGATGTTTGCGTAGGCATCCGGCTGCATGCAGGCTCCAGGTTAGGTAAACCAGACAAATGCCGCCCATGTTGCGAGCGGTGCTAACGCCATCATGCCACACGCCCACCACAGCAGGCCGCGGAACACGCGGTCGGAGCGAACTTCGTCTGTGTTCGCAACCACAAGTGCCCCGGCGGTGCTGAATGGACTGGTATCTACCACCACAGCCGATAGTGCGAGCGCGATCGCAAATCCGAGCACACCGATTTCTCCACCGACAAGTAATGGCGCCGCCAGTGGCACCAGCACCACGAACATGGCGTTCGTCGAAGCGAAGGCCGAGACGATAGCGGCAATATAGAGCAGGAGCAGGGCTGCAATTGCCGGTGATCCCACGGACGCAACCTTATGAGCCAGTCCCTCAATTGTGCCGGTAGAATCGAGCATATTGATGTACGTCACCATGCCACCAATGAGCAGGATCACTCCCCAACCGATCTGCTGCAGTCCTGCCTTGGCATCCTCTGGGTGGAACGACGCGATGATGACCGCTCCTACCATAGCCATGAAGCCGACGTCGTAGCCAAACAGCAAGGCACCCACGACGACCATCGAAAAGACCACAACAGTAAGGATCTGCAGCCGCGACCATTTGGGTGGTGCGACAACGTGAGGTGCGTCGGCCATTGGCTTATGCTGGCGATCGCGCTTGACCAGTTTGAGGCCATCGAACATCAGGAACGCAATGACATTGATCAGGAAGCTGCCGAGGAAGGTCCAGAAAAACATCGGGATCGGATCAATTGGAAAACCGAATCGCTTGAGTGTTCCGGAGATGATCGTGTAATACACCGCGATCGGCGAG
>DJVD01000135.1 GCA_002440805.1 Chloroflexi bacterium UBA6265 | reverse complement strand
GGGCACGGATGGTCGATTCTGGCAGGCCAAGGGTGTTCCGACCATTATCTACGGTCCTGGCGACCCCAGCCTGGCCCACATTCCCGACGAGTGGGTAGGCATTGATGAAATGGTGGAAGCCACCAAAGCCTATGCAGTGGCGATGGTTCGCCTTATCGGCGATTACGATGGGAACAACAATTAATGGCTGACCTGAACCCGATTTTTCAGTACATCGATGAACACGCGGGCGACTATATCGGCCAGTTGCAGCGGATGCTGAACCAGCCCAGTATTGCCGCCCAGGGCGTCGGCATGACGGAGATGGCTGCCATGGTCCAGCAGGACATGGATTCGCTCGGTTTCGAGACCGCCCAGTACGATACCCGTGGCGGATTCCCGGTGGTGTACGGCGAAAAGTCCGGTGCCAGCGACCGCACGCTGGTGTTCTACGACCACTACGATGTGCAGCCCGCCGATCCGCTCAACGAATGGACCGGTGATCCGTGGAGTGGCGAGATTCGCGATGGCAAAATATACGCCCGCGGCGTGGCCGACAACAAGGGAAATATCGCCGCCCGCTTCGCTGCGATTGATGCCTGGCAGAAGGTACATGGCGAACTGCCGCTGACGCTCAAGTTCATCATCGAGGGCGAAGAAGAAATCGGCTCGCCGCACCTGCAGAACTTCGTTGACGATCATCGCGACCTCTGCATGGCCGATGCCTGCATCTGGGAATTTGGCGGTCGGGATATCGATGGGCGACCGCAAATCCACCTCGGTCTCAAGGGCATTTGCTACGTGGAGTTGCGCGCCAGGGGCGCTCGCACCGACTGGCATTCTGCCTCCGCCACATCGGTGCCAAACCCGGCCTGGCGGCTGGTGTGGGCACTCGCGACTTTGAAGGGAGAGGATGACAGGATTCTTATCCCTGGCTTCTATGACAAGGTGAAGGCGCCAACGGCGGTGGAACTCGAAGCCATGCGCAACCTGCCGAATACGGAAAAGGAGCGCCTGGATGACCTGGAGATCGACAGGTTCATCAACGACCTCACTGGCCTCGAACTGACACTCAAGGACCTGTTTGAGCCGACGTGCACCATTTCTGGATTGCTCAGCGGCTATACGGAGAAGGGCCAGAAAACCGTATTGCCAAGCCGCGCAATGGCCAAAATCGACATGCGCCTCGTCGCCAACCAGGATCCGAATGAGATCTATCAGTTGCTGCGCACGCACCTGGATGACAACGGATTCACGGATATCGAAAGCGAATTGATTGGTGCCGGCTTCCCGGCACGCACCAGCCTGGAAGCGCCGATTGCGAAGGTGGTCGCCGAGACCTATCAACAAGTGTTCGGCCAGGAACCTGCCATCTATCCCACCAGCCCCGGATCGGGGCCGTGGTACCAACTTTGTGATGCCCTCGGCATCGNNGCAAAAGCCAGGCCCACGCGCCCGACGAGAACATCAACGTGGAAGATTTCATCCTGGGCATCAAACATATTGTGGCGATCATGGATCAATTCGCCGCCACGGAAGGAAAAGGCGCGTGAAGTCTGCTGAAGTGACCGCCATCAAGTCTGCGCTGAAGTACGGATCGAATTGGATTGCGTACCAGCATACCTACAACCCCTATATCGGCGCGCAAGTCGCTGTTCGGGTTGATGGCAAGTTGTTGCTGAACGAAGCCTTCGGCATGGCCAACATTGAGGCGGACGAGGCGATGACGACGGATCATCTCTTCCGGATCGCCTCACACTCGAAGACGTTTACCGGCGTGGCAGTGATGCAACTTGTGGCCGCCGGCAAGCTCCGACTGGACGATACGATCGGTCACCACATTGCTGACCTGAAGAAGAGCGATATTGCCGACGTTACCGTTCGCCAGTTGCTGAGCCATACCGGTGGCATCATTCGCGATGGCGATAACGCGGATTGGTGGGAACTGGCCAAACCATTCCCGGATCGCAAGGAACTGATACGCGTTGCCAAAAACCTCGGAAAGGTGCTCGATCCAAACACCGAGTTCAAGTACAGCAACATCGGCTTCTCGCTGCTCGGTGTCATCATCGAGAATGCGGCAGGCGAATCGTATCGCAGTTACGTAACTGCAAACATCGTGGACCGGCTGGGACTGAAGAATACGGGTGCGGATATCAATATGGACCGCATTGATGACTATGCGGTGGGCTACTCCAGCCGCGAGCATGGTCCAATCCGGATTCCAATTGAGCATATCGACACGTTTGAGGAAAGCTCGGCCACCGGCTTCTACTCCACAGCCGCCGAGCTTACCGATTACTTCCAGGCTCACATTGCGGGCGATGACCGATTGCTGAGCGACGCCAGCAAACGTGAAATGCAAATGAAGGTGAGCGACGCAGAAGACAGTTCGTTTTATGGACTGGGCATCTATATCGAGAAGTTGGCCGGACGGACGTACATCGGCCATTCCGGTGGGTATCCTGGCCACATCACCATGAGCAAGGTGGATCGAGACCGTAAGCTGAGCATCAGTGTGCTTACCAACAGCAACGATGGTCCGGCTGGCACATTGTGCCAGGGCATGCTGGCGCTGATTAACCTCGCTCTCGCTACCGACGCGAAAACAGAACCGGCCAAACCCAAGGTGACCTCCCGGTTCGAGGGTCGATTCGCCACATTGTGGGGAGTAACGGATATCGCGGAACTGGGTGGACGCCTCTACGCAATGTCTCCGGCACAGGACGATCCCGCCAGCATGGCGGTTGAGCTCGAGATTGTCGATGATTCCACACTCAAACATGTTGGTGGGAGCAAGTTCGGTGCCCGTGGCGAACATCTTGCGTTCCAATTCTCCAAATCGGGAAAGATCCGTAAGATTACCGGCGGCCATACGATGGTGCCGATCGAAGACTTCAGGCTCCCCGATAAAGTAACGCGGCCTGAACGGAAGTAGGAATATTGCACAGCAACGCCCAAACTCCAGTCCCAAACGACGAACACCATTCGCGATTCGATTCCCGGATGGTGTCGTCGATTTACTTCGCCCTCATGCTGGTCGTGTTCAGTGTGCTGGCCTTGTGGATCCTGGTGAAACTCCAGACCCTGCTGGTGTTGATCTTTGTTGCCCTGCTCATCGCGACGAGCCTGGCTGGCCCGGTACGGAAGATTGAAAGTTGGGGCATTCCACGGGCCATCTCAATTCTTTTGAACTTCCTGCTGGTTGCCGGTCTCGTGGTGGGAATCATCTGGTTTACTGTGCCGCCACTTGTCGGTCAGGTAACAGAAGCCGTGGCATCAATCCCGGATCGGATCAACCAGTTTGAACAGCTGCAGGTGCGATTCAACGAGCTCGAGGAACAATATCCCGTCCTCACGGAAGTAGAAAACCGTGGCACCGAGTACGTCGGCGGCCTTTTGGAAACTGTCACCGAAACTATCGTAGCGCTGCCCGCCATCATCACGCTGTTGATCTTCATCATCACCAGTTTGCTGACGCTTTCGTTCCTGATGCTGATGACGTGGTCCACTATTAAGCCGGCGGCGTTCCGCCTGATCGCGCCGCAGCACCGTGCAGTGACTGAGCATGTGCTCGTTACCGCCGGCGAGCGGCTGGGTGCCTATGTGCGTGCCAAGGTCATTATCAGCACCATCGTCGGCGTTTGGATGTACATCACGCTGCTGCTGTTGGGCTCACCCATTGCGTTGCTGGTATCCATCCTGGCTGGTCTGTTCGAGATTATCCCGCGGATCGGACCGTTAATTGCCCGGGCGTTCATCGTGATTGCCGTGTTGCCGTTGGGGTGGCGGGCAGTGGTGATCGCCTTCATTTCCCACATGGTCATCGATACTATCAAGGGGAGCTGGCTATCGCCGCTGATTGAAGGGCATCAGGTAGAAGTTCATCCGCTCACCGCATTCATCGCCGTGTTGGCGGGTGCGCTGTTGATGGGTTGGATGGGGGCACTCATCGCTGTACCGACCGCTGCCGTGGTGCAGGTGATCGTAGAGGAAGTGGTCATTCCGTGGCGCTTGCGCCAACTCGGCGATCTCGAATCCGTGCCGAACCTGACCGGCGAATCTCCTCCAGATAGCTAGCGATTTGGCTTGCGAGCCTCGATCAGGTAGCGATACGCGAACCAGTTCAACCCCGGCAACGAGGCGATATCGTCGTTCATCTCGCAGAATCCCCGGTTCAGGTT
Organism: Chloroflexi bacterium UBA6265; assembly: GCA_002440805.1. GTDB lineage: Bacteria > Chloroflexota > Chloroflexia > Thermomicrobiales > UBA6265 > UBA6265. The sequence continues at coordinate 2,432 of DJVD01000135.1, read as the reverse complement.
GGCCAGTGGGCGCGGCAACAATCCCACTCCACGCATGCGCACATCCGTAAAACCTGCGGCCCGCAGTTGTCGTGGTAGCCACCACCGATTGATGGTGACCGTGCGGCGTTCGATCCACATTGATCGCCGAAAGGTTTGATAGGCATACCAAAACGGATGGAATCCCCCGGGTTCAGAGAAAACAATCCTGCCCCCGGGTGACAACGCCGCGTAGAGCTGCGGCAGGATCTCAGCCAGTGGCACGTGATGGAGGATGTCTGCTCCCACAATCGCATCGACCGGCGTGGAAGGGAGAGATGTAGCAGTGACGATTCCCTTGACCCCCAGTTGTTGGGCGACGGACTGAAGTTTATTGAGTGAATCCCGACTGATGTCGACCGCGATCACGGATCGTCCGGAACCGGCGATAGCGAGGCTGATCCTGCCGGTTCCCGCCCCGAAATCCACGATTTGGGCATGCGATGGCAGGTCACCAAGGGCCGATACCAGTCGCATCTCTTCCAGCCGTGTGTGCAAGGGTGGATGCGCAAGCGCATGGATGCTGTACTGGTTACGTTCGGAGTCGAAGTGTTGCTGTTGGGCGGAGGCGTCTGCAGGCATGTGATCCTCATGGACGGTGACCGGGCCGGCTCAGTGGGCTCGATAAAGCGATCGTGCTGTGGGGCAGTGAAAAGTCGGCGAAACACGCCGGGCGGCCCGCATGGATCGGCATTTCTGCTCGGTGCTGACGCAGATAGCCCGCTCCGGTTCGCACCATCTTCGCCCATCGCGAATTTTCGTGCAAACGCTTTGTCGGGTTTCGTGTGGTGCAGCCCAGAGGACCTCGGGGCCCGATTTCGACCGGAGACCGCACTTTTGAATGCATGGGGGCTCAGTGGACCTATGCGGTCACCGTGACCGTACCTTTCATGGTTGGGTGGATCGCGCAGAAATAGTCGAACGTTCCGGCGGTGGAGAATTGGTGGCTAAATGTATCGCCTTTCTGGAGCGTATCGCTGCCAAAGGAGTTATCGGTGGCGGTGACGGTATGGGGAGCGGAGTCGTCATTTGTCCAAATCACGGTTGTTCCAGCGTTGACCGTCAACTCTGTCGGGTCGAATGCAAAGTTGGCGATCGAAACCTCGGACTGTCGAGCTGCGGATGGTGAAGCCTGAGGCGACGCTTTTGGCGATGCCTCGGGGGATGCGGCGGTTCGGGCCGGGACCTTCCCCGATTCGTCGCGCACTTCAACGGTCCCTGTCATGATCGGGTGGAAGCTGCAGGAGTAAGAGTATGTTCCTGGCTCTTTGAATGTGACGGTGGCCTGGTCGCCGGGTTTGATTGTGCCGGTGTCGAAACTGGCAGAAGTGGCTGTGTGCGCGTCCTTGTCGACATTGACCCATGTGACCGAATCACCAACATCTATCGCGATGGTTCCTGGCTGGAAGCCGTCGGCATCATCGTCGTCTATACGCACCTCGGCAGAGCCCGGCGGAACGGTTCCGGATGGTTGGGTGTCAACGTCGTTCTCGTCGTCTTTGTCATCGTCGCTTTCGTCAACATGATAGTCATGAGCCTCGTCTTTCCCGAGCACCGATCGCCCGAGGGCAAACGAGAGGGCGCAGCCGGTTGCGGAGGTGACGAGGTTGCGGCGGGTGATCAACGTGCGCATCGACTTCGCGAGCGGGGATGGGGTTTGCTCGTCCATCGGGGAGTCCTTTCATGGAAGTCCTAAACCAGCGCGGAAGATGGGGTTTGTTTGATGTTGATAGGGCCAGTATACAGATCGGTGCAATATGGTTGGTGGATTTTCAGGTAGGGGAGTGGGCAAGGAGCCGGTCGCACTTCGCGACCGGCTCCACAACTATCACCTGGGGTTTGCAATGGTTAAGCCTGAATTCGCGGCTCGACGAGATCGAGGCTCTTGCTCTCGATCACCGGCTGCACCAGCGCAAGGAATTCCTCAATTGTTTTGGCGCCGAGATCATCGCCCGTGCGCAGCCGGACTGCTACGCTATCGGCTTCGGCCTCGCGACCACCGATCACAAGCATGTACGGGATCTTTTGCAACTGCGCCTGGCGAATCTTGGCCTGCATGCGACCGCTACCACTGCTCACCTCGGCCCTTATGCCGGCATCCTTTAGCCGCTGCTCCACCTGTTTGGCGAACTCCACTTGGTCATCCGTAATCGGGATGATGGTTGCCTGCACTGGCGCCAGCCACGCCGGAAACGCGCCAGCGTAATGCTCCACCAGTCCACCAACGAAGCGCTCCATCGAACCAAGCAACGTGCGATGGATCATGGCAGCGCGATGGCGTTCGCCGTCCTCCGCGATGTAGTTCACATCAAACCGCTCTGGCAAGTTGAAATCGACCTGGATGGTCGGGCCCGTCCATTCGCGACCCAGCGCGTCCAGCCACTTGATATCGATCTTCGGGCCGTAGAACGCGC
>DJVD01000150.1:1781-3078 GCA_002440805.1 Chloroflexi bacterium UBA6265 | reverse complement strand
AATGACGCCACAAGATGGGAAATGAAAGTACGCAAAGCATCGGCTACATCTCTGGAGCCGCCCCGTTTGCAGTCCTTCACAAACTGGACAAAATGCTGAGTTGCTCGCCATGACGCAACCTCTATTCTGCTGAAACGCATCATAAATTACGGTGATATTCTCTAAGGTCACGAGTGACTTAGCAACCGACTTAAAATTTGCTTTGGGGGAGACTCTCTCCAACTTTTCCCGACACACCCCTACGCCACCTCTGTCCTACACTCACCTCGTGTAATCCGACTCAACAAGTCGGCAATGAGGTGAGGGCAGCAGATGACAACAACCACGCTTACGCCACAGGGGATCCTGACGTCACTGACGCGGATCGTGCATCCGGATTTCGGCATCGATGTGGTGAACCTGGGGACGATTTTCGGAATTGAGCTGAACCAGGACACGGTCGTGATCACGATGGCGCATGCCGTCGACGATCCCGAACGCCAGTCGGTCGTCGAGCAGGTGATCGCCGAGGGGCTGCAACGTCGGCATCCCGAACTGGCTGACGTGCAGTTTGAGATCTCGCACGATCCGCCGTGGCGGGAGGATTTCATCACCCCCGAAGGGCTGCTGCAACAACAAAATCCCCTGCCTGTCGAGCCAACCGAAACCGTGAGTGCCGACGATATCCTCGAAACGCTCGAGTTCGTGATCGATCCGGAAGTGGGCGTGAACATCGTCGATCTTGGACTCATCTACGATGTCGCGCTCCAGGGCACGGCGGCGGTGATCACGATGACGCTGACAACGCCCGGTTGCCCGCTCCACGCCACCATCGAGGAAGCAGTGCATCGCGTGATCGAGACGCGGCATCCGCAAATCACCGACATTCGCGTCGATCTTGTCTGGGAACCCGCCTGGGATACCGACATGATCACCGCGGCCGGGAAGGAGGCGCTGGGATGGTGAGTCAACCCCGTCCGCGCATCGAGGCTGACTGGAAAATCAGCAAGGTGTTGGCCGAGTATCCCGAGTTGCTGGAGACGCTGGCTAGTTCCCATTCGGCGTTTGGCAAGCTGCGGAATCCGCTCATTCGCAAGGTACAGAGCAAGCTGGTAACGGTGCAGCAGGCAGCCGGCATCGCCGGGATGGATGCGACCACATTACTCAATCGACTCAACATCGCTGTCGGTCATGCCCCTGTCGAAGAATCACCATCTTTTATTGAAGCTGTCCCGCACGAACAGCCCAGCTGGGTCGATTCGGCCACGATCGCGCAAGCCCTCGATGTGCGGCCAGTGCTCGCCCGCGGCGAGGAGCC
>DJVD01000150.1:0-1720 GCA_002440805.1 Chloroflexi bacterium UBA6265 | reverse complement strand
GGCAAGCTGGGATTCGAGGCGTATACCACCGGTGCAGGGGATGACTGGACCACCCTCTTCTACCGTGCACGCGAAGCCCGGGTAGCGAAGCCTGGTCTCACCAGGGAATCCGGCGCTCCCGTGACCGCCGAAGTGACGATCGATGTTTCCGAACTCGTGCCACCCGAACCCATGATGAAAATCCTTGCTGCGCTGGAAAATCTGCCGGATGGCGGCCAGCTCACCGTGCATCACGTCCGTCGGCCAATGCACCTCTATCCGCGCCTCGAGGAACTTGGTTATACCCACACCACCACCGATCTCGGCCCCGGCAAGGTGGAGCTGGTGATCACAAAGCCGGTGCATCCGCAATGATGCAGATGTCCGGCCGCAATGCCGTGCCCCTGCAGATTCCGGCCAAATATATGGTCGTTTCGTTGCTGTCGCTGCTGACATGGGTGCTGTTGGCTCCATGGATGCTGGACGACGCAATGCGTGCCCCACTCTCCTTTCCGGTCATCGCCTGGGTGCATCTCCTCACCATCGGCTGCATCGGCAGCATGATCCTTGGCGCCAGCGTGCAACTGGTGCCAGTAGCACTCCAGGTACCGTTCCCGGCCGTGCGGGTAGCGGACTGGTTCTGGGCGATCTGGGTGGCCGGCATTGTTTTGTTCGAATTGGGGTTCAGTCGCCAGATCCTGCCCTTGCTGGTGCCGGGCGCAACGATGCTCGGCATCGTGCTGGTCGGCTACGCGATTGCCATCACCACAATGGCGCGCCGTGCGCCACACCTGGATACGGTTGCGTGGCACCTGCTAGCGGCATCATGGCTGGCGGTTAGCGGCTTCCTGATGGGTTGGATGCTGGCGCTCACCAATGTCAACGGTGTGCTTGGCGGCATGCTGATGCCGATCCTGGCAGCACACATCGTCTGCATGATGGTTGGCTGGATCGGCCTCACCCTCCTCGGTGTCGGCTACAAGCTCATCGGCATGTTCACCCTGGCCGAAAGAACGCTGGACCAACATCGGGCCAACGTTTCCGGCGCATTGATCGCCGGAGGCACGCTTACGATCGTGCTTGCGATCCTCGCCGGGTGGCCGCGGACAACCGTTTCGATCGGGGCCATCCTCATCGCCTGGGGTGTCATCATCGCAACGCTGGAAATCGCGCGCATGTATCAAAAGCGGATGCGCAAGGCGATTGATGTCCATATGCCGTTCGCCATCGCCGCATTGGCAGTGCTCCTTGTGTGCTCTGTATCGCTGGCCGTGCTGACGTTCGTGGCAGAACCGCTCGGCAATCGCCTCACCGTCACGACCGTCTGGCTGGCGCTGGTCGGTGGCTTCCTTGTCGCAATCCAGGGCTTTTTCTACAAAATCTCCACCTTCCTGATCTGGCTCCACACCTACGCGCCGTTGGCCGGCAAGGTTGCCGTGCCGCAACTGGACAGGATGTACGATCGCCGCATCGCCTTCATCGGCCTGGGCGCATGGATGGCGGGCGCCCTGGTTATCGCCATGATGCTGCTCGGCTGGCTGCCAATTTGGTGGGGATGGAGCATCGGGCTGTGGGCGGGTGGCGCGCTGTTCGCGACAAATGTCGGTCTGATTGCTCGCCACTGGCGCGGTCCCGTTTCCGCTCCGGCCCGGCAGTCCTGATCCGGTGTTTCCTGTTCACGTTCCCGGTGACCGACCGTGCAAGAACGACCAACACTGGCTTCATCGTCTGACCGGGAATC
>DJVD01000022.1:1064-2573 GCA_002440805.1 Chloroflexi bacterium UBA6265 | reverse complement strand
GCCGCGAGTCCGTCCGCATCGCGGACGAGCGACGTCAACGTCAGGGACTCGGCATCCCAGCGCAGGGTGTTGGCGGCGCGTTCGGGCTGCCGGTCCACGATCCAGCGCGGCCCTTCGGCCGGCGCTGAATCAACAAACCGCACCGGCGCCCCCACCAGGGCTTCCAGCTCGGGTTGTTCCGATATCAGCAGGGGAAGAAAATCAGCCGCCAGTTCCAACGGGAATGCAACCAGGAATTCCCGCCCGGCGACATCGGCGCGGAGACTCATGCGCCGCGTTCCTGCTGCGCCCGCCAGTCGTCAATTTCAACGATCCGCAGATCGCAACTGAAGCCGGCAAGATAGGTGAACTCACGCACCAAATCATCGCGACGATGCTCGGCGCGGCGGCAGAGGAACCCGGTGGCGAAACCAAGCACGAAGGTGGCATCGTCCAGGGCGAGCAACTCGCTGCTGGTACTCCACATCGAAAGCTCGGCCCGGGGGATATCACCACCGCCGGAAAGCGATTGCTGCACGGCCGCCCAGAGTTGGGCGCTGTTCATACCGCTACCCGGGACATCGAACACACCGTTTGTTGCGCTGACCGGCACCGGGCGATTGAACGGGGTACGTCCCTTGTCCGGTGGCGGATCGGTGCTGACCACCCGCAGGTAGAGCGGCGTGCGCGCAGCCACGCTCAGCTTGCTCTGGATCACACGCTGGATCGCATCCGTTAATACGGGCATCAGCCGATCGGACACTTCCAGTTCGGCATAGGCGCCATCAACGCCGCGCAGCCGGGCGTCCGAACCCAATTGCACATGCAGCGCCGCCGGGATCGTTGCATCGTTTGCCAACATGGTGAGCGCGCGCTGCCAGATCGTACCCGGGTCGTTCTTGCCGCGATCGGCGGCACTGGCCGAACCTGTGACAGGCTCGCCTGGACGTGTCACAACCGACCCAGGTGTACGAACGATCCTGTGACTGGGTTCGGGTTGGTGTGTCACAGCTTTGTCCGGACGCTGTGCCGCAGGGTCAGGCTTGGCTGCCACGCCGGCATACATCGCGGGGACGCCATCCTTGCGCCAACGCTGCAGGATCTCGCGGACGCGTTTCGGCGCCACATAGGTGCTGCCGCTGGAAACCGCCTCCTCGATCGCGAGCCCGGCGAGCGCCCATCCTGTTAAGGAAACGGCCTGCGCCACATCTGCAAACTCGGCGGCGATTTTCGCCATCACGCGCTTGCTGGCAATTGTCACCGGCTTTTCGTTGGCTTCATCAAACAGGCGAAGTGTCATCTCCTTGTCGCGACTGTCATCAGGACCGCCGCCGAAATCCTGGAGTGGTGCCTGCACCTGTACGGTCGGTTGCGGATGATCGCTTTGTGCTTCGTTGTCACCAGTTGTGGTGGTTGTTTGATCTGTGTAATTCGTAGTGCTGGTGGAATGAGCAAAGGTTGGTCCACCGTTGCTGGTGGGTGCAGCATCGCTTGACGCCAGGACACCGGAAGCGTTGCTGCTCTGTGCAG
>DJVD01000022.1:0-1055 GCA_002440805.1 Chloroflexi bacterium UBA6265 | reverse complement strand
TGGGGTGATCCACCGTGGCCTGATTGCCCGTAACGGTGGGGTTTTCGGCATCATCGACCTTGCGGCGGGCAGCGTGGCCCTTGCGACTGCGTTCGCTGGTGCGACGTTCGTCTTCCAACGCCACGCGTTGCAGTTTCTGCCAATTTGCTGTCGGTTCCAGCTCGGCGATGATGCCGTACCACACGCTGTTGGGATCGATCGGCTTGAACTTGCTGCCAAAGATGTGCTTGATCCGGCGGTACACGGCGGTGTCCTCGGTGGCGAGCTGCACCACCCGGCGAACGCTATCGGCGGTGAGTTGGAAGTTGTCGCCCTGGTCCTTCACGCGATAGGTGTTGTGCGGGAACTTCCAGTCGTTGCCCGATTGATCGGGCCGGTGCACCATCGACTTCTTGATCTCGATCAGGTCCAGCGCCACCAGGATCTTGTTGATGGTGCCAAGTACATTGCGGTCGATGCCATAGAAATTGGCCTCGGCGGTGGTGGACGGGAAAGCGTAGCCGCGGAACGGCGAGTCCTCGCGCCGGTCGGTCCAGACGATGTAGCTATCCAGCAGGCCCTTGCCATCCAGACCGATCAGTGGCGCGAACTGGGTCACCATGGTGTTCCAGTTCCAGTACCAGCCGCGCTTGCGGGTATCCTCGCCGCTGCGGCTTTCCCCGGCCTCGGCGCTCTTGTCGCCAACGATGCCGGTGAGTTTCGGGGTGCTGGTTTCGGGCATGGCCTCACGCCGCGTGGCCGATTGCTCATCCACGCGGAGTGATGTCATGTCCTGGTCATCACGGTTCGGTTTGGCGTTCCTGGCCATCAGTGGCCCAGGCACAGAGGTATGCCGCTGCGGCACATGACCTCTTGACACACCCGCCGGGGTGTGACTACAATCTGGTTAGTGACATGCATATGTCAAAGCCTCCCTTTCGGGCTTACTCGTAAGGCGGCTGGTTTCGGAACAACTGATCAGGCGGTTTGGCGACTTACCGATCAGGAATCCGATGAAACAATCACGAAACTTCTGATAGAGAATGACTGGTGTTGGCGCACTGGTCATTTTCATT
>DJVD01000244.1:491-7794 GCA_002440805.1 Chloroflexi bacterium UBA6265 | reverse complement strand
GGGATCAATCGTGACCTCACCGCTGAGTCACTGCTTTCCCTGACGATTTGGCTGAGTTCATGGACCGCGATGTGGATGCTGGTGCGAGTCGGGTACGTGTTGTTGGCATTGGTGCCTCCGGTGGTGCTGATCCTCGCCAACGAACATTTCTCCAACCAGGATCGAGCCTGGCCAATCATCACGATGGTGGGGTTGAGCATCCTCATTATTGCCAGCCACCACTTTCACACGAGGGAGCAGCGCTGGAAACAGCAACGATTTGCGGTTTCCGATGCACTCGTGAGCAAGGTTGCTGTGTCCGGTTTGGCAATCGCGGTGGCGGTGTCATCGACGCTCTTGCTTTCGCCGGCGGCGTGGTCGGAATCGGTTCTGCAGCCACTTGTGGCGAAGACAATTGACAGGTTCGAGGCAGCCCGCCTGGAGGCCGAGTTTTGGTTCGATGACGTGCTCGGAACCGATTTCGCACCCTCGAGCATGCGGCGTTATACCGAGTTTGCCGATGGATTTTCCGTCGGCGGTCCGTTGAGTCTCTCAGACCAACCTGAAGTCATGGCGCAAGTGAATAGCGAATCGGCACCGTATCTCACCGCCCGCTCGTACGATCATTACACGGGGCGCGGCTGGACATCGAGCACCGCCGGCGATATCGCCGGTGACAATCAATCAGTTCGACAAACACCCGAACTCCTGTACAACCCAAATTGGGAGGTTGCGCTTTCGGACGAGGCCCGGAACCAGCGCACTTCCACGGCGGCCACCATTACACCCCTTGGTCCATCCTCCAATGTCGTGCTTGCAGTCGATGCGTTCCTCACGGCCGATGTGCAAACGGTTGTGCGTATGGGTTGGACCGACGTCAGCGATATGCCCTTGGAGCTTTCGCCCAGCACTCTCAATACCCTCCCACCCGATGTGCAGTTGCTGGCCAGCCTGTTGTTGCAATCTCAATTGAGCGGCCAGCAAACCGTGTGGGGTGCCAGCGCCGTGAGCGGCGAGATGCAGGCGGCGATTGAGGCAGAGGTGGACGATCTCGCTCGCCGGGGTATCGAAGTCCGCTGGGCCGCAACTCCCGATGGCATTGTCCAAACGCTATACGTATCCGGCCGCCTGCCTGTGTTTGATGATGTAGAAGCGGTATTTCGGCGTCAGGTTGGCCCAGGTGCTGCCACCACCTACACCGTGCGCGGGCTGGCCAGCACGGCATCTGCAGAGCAGTTGATCGCCGCGGAAGGCGAGTATCCCTCCTGGGTGACCGACAAATACCTGCAGGTAGGTGAAACAGTCACTGATCGAACCCTGCAGCTGACACGGGATATCATCGGGGATGAAACCAATCCATACGGGCAGGCGGTCCTGATAGAGAACTGGTTGCGGACGAATATCGTGTATAACGAAAATGTCGAGGCCCCGCCCCGCCAGCAGGATTTGGTCGACTATGTTCTGTTCGACAATCGCTCCGGTTATTGCGAGCACTATTCGGCAGCGATGACGGTGATGCTTCGATCACTGGGTATTCCTGCCCGCGTTGTGGTGGGGTACGCGCCCGGCCAGATGGATCCCGCAACGGGTGCCTGGTTGTACTTGCAGAGCAACGCCCACGCCTGGGTCGAAGCCTACTTCCCCGGCTACGGCTGGATCCCGTTTGAGCCGACCGCCAGCCAGCCTCTTGGCGAGTTCGATGTTGCCACTGCCGCGCCTGACGACGAAGCGAGTGACGTTACGCCGACTCCTGAACCCGCCATGCCAACCGCCGACGTAGCGACGCCAGACACCAGCGGCGATAACTCCGCCGCCACTCCCCAGCCGACTGAGGATGACGAGACGCTTGCACCGCCGTCCGTATTGCCGACCGATTCGGGATCAAACTTACCTCCATGGGTGATAGCGACTGCGATCGGTTCTGCATTGGTGGTTGCAGTTGGCGCAGGCGTTTGGATCCTTTGCCACCGTGGATTACGCGGCCTGGCCCCATCCGCTTCGTTGATGAAACGCGTGCAACGAGTGGGGAGTTGGCTCGGCATCCGAACCCAACCTACCGCCACACCGCGGGAATATGCGAGCCGGTTCGATGAAGCCGCCACCCCGCTTGTCGTACCAGTGAAACGGATCACNNCCCCGCTTGCTGTACCAGTGAAACGGATCACCCGTGCCTATGAGATCGAGTCGTATGGTTCGGAATCGGCTCGTGCGCGCATTGGCGACGACGCCCGGAGGGCCTGGCAAGAGATCCGCGGCAAGGTGTGGTACCTGCTGCGACACCGACGGAGAAGACGATTATGACCAAGCTACTGGTGGTTGGCGCAATCAACACGGATTTGATCGCGTACGTCCATCGCGCCCCGGAAGCTGGGGAAACGGTGGCCGGCGGCCATTTCGAGCAGCATGGCGGCGGCAAGGGGGCTAACCAGGCTGTAGCTGCGGCCCGATCGGGAGTTGCTGTGTCGCTCCTCAGTGCCGTGGGAGCGGATGCCTTTGGTAAGACCCGATTGGATGAACTCGCTGCTGATGGCATCGATACATCGTCGGTTTCAACATTGGATTCAGTGCCCTCGGGCGTGGCAATTATCATCGTGGAATCGAACGGGGAAAATCGCATCTGTGACTTGCCGGGTGCGCGTGAACACATCACACCCGATGCCTGCCTTCAGGTGCTCGATGCCTCCAGTCCAACCGCGATCCTCGCTGCGAATGAACTCTCTCGTGAGTGCCTGCGTGCGATTTTCCTCGCCGCCGGTGAGCGATCGATACCGGTGTGGTTCAATGTGGCACCGTATTCGGATGGCGCGCGCGAACTGCTCCCGTACGTGAACACGCTCATCGTCAATCGCGGTGAAGCAGAGGATCTGCTGGGGATGCGAGGAGCGGATCAGAACATCGATCAGGTGGCTGGGGAGTTGCTTGGACTGGGCGTAAGCAGGGTAATAGTTACGCTCGGTGCCGACGGAGTGCGCGGGTACGATGGCGAGGATGTATTCCGGATCGAAGCCGAACCGGTAACGCCCGTTGACACCACCGGCGCAGGAGACACCTTTTGCGGTGCGTGGGCGGCCGCAATGATCGATGGGGATTCATTTGCCCACGCATTGGCGTATGCGAACAAGGCAGCAGCGATATCGGTGACGAGAAGGGGAGCGCAAAGCTCAATTCCGACCCGAGATGAAATCCTTCGAAAATAAGCACAACCCCGGGCTTTTGCCCGGGGTTGTCCGTTGCTGGCGGAGGGGGCGGGATTCGAACCCGCGAAAGGTTTAACCCTTTACACGATTTCCAATCGTGCGCACTAGGCCGGACTATGCGACCCCTCCTTGCGCAGGGAAGTGTACCGCACAAAGGCGGCGGAGAGGGCGGGATTCGAACCCGCGGTGCCTGTAACAGCACACTGCTTTTCGAGAGCAGCACCTTAAACCACTCGGACACCTCTCCGCGCGAGATTGTACCAGTTTGAAGAGGGCTTTGTCACCGGCGCTCCAGTGCCTGCGCATAGTTTTTCATTTCTGTTTAGCTAGAACTTCAGGCGGGCGAGGGCGTCCAGGTATTTGTTGATCAATCGGGCAGAAGTCTCTTCATCGTCGATTGTGCTCATCCTCGGCAGATTATTGACGATGTCCATCACCTTGATTATTTTCGCGTACGGATTCTTCGCGATCTGATCGAGGTAGTAGTGATAGTCGAATTCTCTTTTGGGTGGTTTGGTGAGAAGTCCTATTAATTGGATCTCGAATGCGGAAAATCCGGCACCCTTCAGATCATCAGTCGTGGTGGGCGTATCCTCAAGAATGTCATGGGCCAGGGCCGCGAAATAGAGATCGGCAGGAACTGACCGTGCGACAGGCAGCAGGTGAGATTCGAAGTAATCGAGACCGCTCTTGTCCGTCTGTCCCTGATGGGCTTCGCGCACGAAATTAACCAGGGCACACCTGTTCCGTTGTTGCTCCAACTCATTCAGCTCCTTGAGGAAGTGCTACTGCACGTTCTGCATTTTCGTGATAGGTCATATCAGCAATCTTGGGATGCACGATTCGACTTTCGCTTTGAATGTGCATGGCTGCATTGATGGTCGCCTGCAATTGCAAACGGCTTGCCGAAGATTGGGAATCGCTAATTGTCTTGCCACACTTCCATTATCGTATTTTCCAACGTCAATTTCGATATTCCCGAATGAGTCACACGTGAATCCCTCGCGGGATGTCAAACGGCGTCGCCGGGCGCGACCTTGTCGAACAACGGAGCCACTTCTGGTTCAAGCCGGGAGACTGCATCGGCCAGTGGTGGTCGCTTCCCCTGGCGCTGACACGGCATCCGACGGTCGTCGATATCCTTCCGGCTCGATTGTGGCTGCTGTAAAAGTGATATTCCTGTGCGGTACAATCGTGGGCGGAGGGGTGCCAGAGTGGACTAATGGACCGGTCTTGAAAACCGTCGCGGTGTCAAAGCCGCCGCGGGTTCGAATCCCGCCCCCTCCGCCGATCGGCTTGCCGCAGCCCGGATCACAGTGGTCCGGGCTGTTTTGTTTTTCATCTTCCACAGGTGAAACCGGTGAACAGAGGCCTTTCTCGAAATCCCTTGCAAGCGTCAGGCCTCGCTCGTATCCTATCCCCCAGGAGGGGATAAGAATGAGCGAAGGACACGTGCACCAATCGCACCCGGAAATCGTTAATCGATTAAAGAGGGCTTCCGGCCATCTCCAGTCGACGATCAAGATGTTCGAGGATGAGCGGTCATGTACCGATATTGCCCAGCAACTTCACGCAGTGGAACGGGCTATCGCCGAGGCCCGCAAATTGATGGTGAAGGATCATATCGATACCTGCATTGGTAGTGCACTGGCCTCTCTGGATGACGATGCCCGCTCAACCCTGGACGATTTGCGCGAGATTGCGAGGTATCTGTAATGCTTGGCGTCCTGCAACATCGCACCTTTCGACATCTCTATTTCGCCCAGATCGTCGCGCTGATCGGTACAGGTCTGGCAACAGTGGCCCTCGGTCTGCTGGCATTTGAACTTGCCGGCGATCGCGCGGGCACCGTTCTCGGCACTGCGCTGGCGATCAAGATGGTTGCCTATGTCAGCATCGCACCGATCGCTGCCGCGTTACTGGCAGGGTTGCCCCGGCGGCCCGTGTTGGTATCGCTCGACATCATCCGTGCGGGCGTGGCGATCATGCTGCCATTTGTCAGCGAAGTTTGGCATGTCTACGTGCTTATCTTCGTGCTGCAATCCGCATCGGCGGCGTTCACACCAACATTCCAGGCCACAATCCCGGATATCCTGCCCGATGAAATCGAATACACCCGTGCTCTTTCGCTTTCGCGGGTTGCCTACGACCTGGAGAGCGTGATCAGTCCGATGCTGGCAGCAGGGTTACTGCTGGTAATGTCGTTCAACGTGTTGTTTGCCGGTACGGTTCTTGGCTTTCTGCTTTCTGCCGCGCTGGTGCTGACCGTGACCCTGCCGTCGGCCCAACCGGTGGAGAACGCCAGCCTGCGTGAGCGCACCTTCCGGGGAATCAACATTTTCCTGAAAACGCCACGATTGCGCGGACTGCTGGCGGTGGACCTGGCTGTGGCGATGGCGGGTGCAGTGGTGATCGTCAACACCGTTGTGTATGTGCAAGGGGAGTTCGATCTGTCGCAACGAGCCACGGCGTTGGCGTTGGGCGTCTTTGGTGCAGGCTCACTCACAGCTGCATTGACGCTGCCGACATTGCTTGATCGTATCCCCGATCGTATTCCGATGCTGGCCGGCGCCGTGCTGGTGGCAATTGCCACTATCGCCGTGTCCCGGGTCACGTCATACGAGGGCCTACTGGTACTGTGGTTGATCATCGGTTTCGGTTACTCGATTGCCCAAACCCCTTCTGGTCGGCTCCTGCGTCGCTCCTCGAACGAGGACAACAGGCCGGCGGTGTTCGCCGCCCACTTTGCCCTTTCGCACCTCTGCTGGTTGTTGGCGTATCCCGTTGCGGGCTGGTCGGTACAAGCGCTTGGGCTATCTGGCACGGCAGCGATGATGGGAAGTGTGGGGTTCATTGCTGCTGCTGCGGGGTTCAATGTTTGGCCGACCAACGATCCGGTTGAGATTGCGCACGCTCACCCAGAGTTAGGTGACGACCATCCCCACAAACGCGGTGAGCGCGAACATTCGCATGCATATACGATCGACGATCTTCACCGCAGTTGGCCCCGATAGACAGGCGGCACCCGCAGATCGCTCCGCGGGTGCCTCGGTGTCTCTGACCGTCATTTAGGCGTGGTGGCTCGGTCCAATTGGCTGCTGCGCACCGATCACCCGCTTGCCACCCATGTAGGGCACCAGCACTTCGGGAACCGTGATGGTGCCGTCCTCCTGCTGGTAGTTCTCCATGATCGCAATCAACACGCGTGGCAGTGCCAAAGCCGAGCCATTAAGGGTATGCAGCAGGGCCGGCTTACCGTTCTCGGCGCGATAGCGAATATTGGCCCGTCGCGCCTGGAAATCCCGCATATTGCTGCAACTGCTCACCTCCAACCACTCCTGGCAACCCGGCGCCCACACCTCGATATCGAAGGTGCGTGCGGCCCCAAACCCAAGGTCTCCTGTGCAGAGGTCGAGCAGGCGATAATGCAGCCCCAATTGCTCCGCGATGTAGGTTGCCTCGCTCACAAGCCTGTCCAGTTCCGCCGCCGATTCCTCGGGCCTGACGAACTTCACCAGCTCCACCTTCATGAACTGGAACACGCGTTTGATGCCCCGCACATCGCGACCTGCCGATACCTTCTCGCGGCGGAAGCATGGCGTGCTGGCAGCGTGGTATACGGGGAGGAGATTGCCATCGAGAATCTCTTCGCGATAGAAATTCGTCACAGGGACTTCCGCGGTGGGGATCAGCCAGCGATCCTCTTCGATATCGCGATAGAGAATATCGGCGAACTTCGGCAACTGGCCGGTTCCGTACAAAACGTCTGAACTCACCTGGTACGGCGGTTGCACCTCAAGGTAGCCGTGTCGTTCGGTGTGGACTTCCAGCATCCAGTCGATAAGCGCACGCTGCATGCGAGCAAGGTCGCCGCGGAGGATATACGATCGCGAGCCGGCGATCTTCACCGCGCGCTCGAAATCGATCAGTTCCAGCTCTTCAGCGAGATCCCAGTGCGGCTTGGGCGTGAAACCGAACTCCCGCAAAGGCGCGCCACGCTCATCACTGGGCACATTGTCGTGTTCGTCCTTGCCGATGGGTACTTCAGGATCGGGAAGATTAGGGATGCCCGACAACAGTTCTGTCAGTTCGGCTTCAGTAGCATGTGCTTCGACATCAAGGGCAGT
>DJVD01000244.1:0-419 GCA_002440805.1 Chloroflexi bacterium UBA6265 | reverse complement strand
CGTTTTTCATCCAGTTGCAGCAACTGATTCACATCGACCTCGATATTTCGGGTCTCGATGCGACGTTTGAACTCTTCCGGGTTTTCCCGGATGTCACGAATATCGTTCATTTTTGGGGACCTTTCGAACAGCGAATGCATACACAAACAAGCGTGCCGCCTGAGGGCGGTCGCTGACAAGGGTTTTGCCCCGCGGATATGAGCTGAATACTCAGCTCAGTCGGCCGCGGGGCTTTCAGACATGGAATGAATAGATATCGTGGGTAGATCGATGCCGGGCAGGAACTTGTGCCAGTCAGGTTGATGGCGGAGGTCCAGGCGACGTTCGATCGTGTAGTAGGCGCCGGGCCGAGGTTCGTGCGGTGTGGTTCGCAATTCCATACGCAGGTCGTGCAGGTGATGACCGCCCTTGCGATGGTT
>DJVD01000015.1 GCA_002440805.1 Chloroflexi bacterium UBA6265 | reverse complement strand
GTGATCGTGGTCGATACCGCCCACGGCCATAACAGTGCCATTCGCGACACAGTGCGAAATATCAAGGCGAAGCATGATATCGCCGTTATCGCTGGCAATATCGCCACTGGCGCCGCCGCCGAGGACCTGATCGAATGCGGTGCCGATGCCCTCAAGATCGGCATTGGGCCGGGCAGTATCTGCACCACGCGCGTGGTGGCCGGCACCGGTGTGCCGCAGATCACCGCCATTTATGAAGCTGCCAAGGCCGCCGAGAAGCACGGTATCCCCGTGATTGCCGATGGTGGCATCCAGTTCAGCGGCGATATCGCCAAGGCAATCGCGGCTGGCGCCAGCTCGGTGATGCTGGGTTCGCTGCTGGCTGGCCTCGATGAAAGCCCGGGCGACGTGATCGTCTTCCAGGGCGAGCGTTTCAAGGAATATCGCGGCATGGGCAGTCTCGGCGCCATGCGGGGACGCAGCTTCAGCAAGGATCGCTACTTCCAGGGCGATATCGGTAACGTGAACAAACTCGTGCCGGAAGGAATCGAGGGCCGGGTAGCCTACAAGGGTGCGCTTTCGCCGCTGGTGTACCAAATGCTGGGTGGATTGCGCAGCGCGATGGGGTATGCTGGGGCTCCGGATATTGAGACGCTGCGAACGAAATCGCAGCTGATCCAGATCACCAATGCCGGCTTGCGGGAGAGCCATCCGCACGATGTCACCGTGACCAAGGAAGCGCCGAATTACCGGATTACCGGACGGTAAAGGAGAACGACCATGAGTATCGATTTCAGCACCGATCATGGCAAGCGCGTACAGCAGGAACTGGAGAAGCAAGAGATCATCTGGCTGACCACCGTGGCAAAATCTGGCACGCCGCAACCCAACCCGGTGTGGTTCCAGTATGCGGATGGCAATATCTACGTGTACACACAGGAAAACGCCGTTCGCCTGAAGAACTTCGTTGAGAACGACCGCGTCTCACTAAACTTCAATACCTCGCCCGATGGCGAACAGGTCACCGTGATCACTGGCCGCATCTCAATCGACGATACGTTCCCGAAGGTGAAGGACAACCCGGCCTACATCGAGAAATACGCTGCAGGGATCAAGGCCATTGGCTCCACGCCGGAGAAAATGTCGGCAGACTATCCGGTGGTGATGCGGATCAAACCTGAAAAACTGCGAGGCTGGTAGTGCAGGATCGAGCTTTCGCCGGCCAGGGATCAAATGGCTGGTTAACGCCCGCGAATGACCAATCACCGGCGATTCCACAGGGGCGGCGCGTGATCACGCGGCGGCTCCTGTGGTCAATCGCGCAAGGTGTCCTCATCTTCATCGCGTTCCAGGTCTACAAAACAGTACGCCGGTACGGAATTCCCGATGACACCTCAATCGCATTCGATCACGCGAAAAGCGTCATCGGCTTCCAGGACCGGCTCGGCCTCTTCTTTGAACTCAACTGGCAGCAATGGGCCCTTGACCGCGGGGACTGGTACATCAGGTTTTTCAACTACCTCTACGCGTATTACATGTGGTGGGTGATCGGCGGCATGATGTTGCTGGCATTCTTCGCGCCCCGGCGATTCCAGTTCATGCGCCGGGCGTTCTTCATCAGCATGCTGATGGTAACCCCCATGTACCTGCTCTATCCCCTCGCACCGCCCCGCTTCATGGCCGACCACGGCTGGAACTTTGTCGATACCATGGCCGTGTACGGCCCGAACTACTTCTCGGAATCGGGACTGGTGCAGGCGAATCGCTATGCCGCCATGCCATCCATGCACGTTGGTTGGACCACATTTGTGGCTGTAGCGATATCACTGCTGTTCAGCTCGATCAAGGTCCGGATCGCCCTCGTCACCTTTTTCGGCCTGCTCATCAGCTACATCGTCATCATCACCGGCAATCACTACTGGATAGATGGCGTGGTTGGCTGGATGTTCATCGGCGCGGCAATTGTTGTCAACCGGTTCATCCCCTTCCCGCTGCTCCAGACCTGGCGAGAGCGGCGCGCTTCGCCCAGCTTCGCCGAACCAGCCGGCACCACCTCGGGATAGCATTCCCACCACCTCACGATCGTGCCTCCGTTGCTGGCCCTGTCGCCGGATTCTGGCTGTTAACGAAGCATGGTTAACACGAATATCACAATATGGCGATATGCTTGACATGTGATAAATAGGCCATTACTATATGTATGTGCTCGTGTCCCCGCGCGGGTGCCCTGAATGACGACTGCAATCACACACGTTGCCAACAACGCCGTTTGCAACCATGACCAGAGAAAGGGGCCAATCAATTATGATGCCCATGCTGACCAACTTTGAACAACCATTCCACGGCCAAACAAGCCCGGAACTTCGCCGCATGGATATGCTCAATCGCGCTCGTCGCGAGGAAATGGATGCCATGCTCTTCGGTCTCAATCCACGGTTTTCCGTGGGCAAGGCCGGCAACAGTGCTCGCTCGCGCGAAACGCTGATCGGCCGGATGGTGACTGGCATGCGAGCTGCAATCGGAAACACCCTGATTGCCGCGGGGAATCGCATCCACACTGCTGCCTGACAGCGGCGCACCAATCGGCTCACGAAACGGGAGGTCCATATGGGCCTCCCGTTTCGCTGTTCGGTATCATTGCTGCAATACGCGTCGATCGTGTGAGAAGGGATCCCCCGCTACCCCATGACCCGCATCATTGCATTTTTCAATCAAAAGGGTGGCACGGCCAAAACCACCAGTACCCTCAATGTGGCCGCCGCCCTCGCCGAGCGTGGCCACCGCGTGCTCACGATCGATCTCGATCCCCAGGCGAGCCTGAGTATGGCCATCGGCACCGATGTGGCCAGCCTGCCCCGCTCGGTCTACGATCTGTTGCTGGATGAAGACCTGACCATCGCCGATGTGGTGCAACCCACCACCATCGCCGGTATCGATATCGTGCCCTCGCATCCGGACCTGGCTGCCGCCGAGCTCGAACTCCTGAACGTCCTGGAGCGCGAGCGGCAGCTGGATCATCGCCTCAAATCGGCGGACCTTGGGGCCTACGACTACGTGCTGATCGATTCACCACCGGCGCTCAATATCATCAGCATCAATATCCTTGTGGCTGTCGACGAACTGGTGATCCCAATCGAACCCCATCCGCTTTCGTTAATGGTGCTGAAGCGTTTATTTGAGACGATCCGCATGATCCATCGCCTCAATCCGGAACTCACCGTGCTGGGATTCCTGCCCACAAAGGTGCACCACAGCTCGCGACTGGCTCAGGATATGCTGCTGGAACTGGAGGAGCAATTCCCCCAGTTGCCACTTCTGCCCAGCATCCCGCTGAGCGTCCGCGGCGCCGAAAGCACCGCCGAACGCACCAGCGTGTTGCAATACATGCCAAAATCGAATGTCGCCGCCGCTTATCGCGATGTGGGCGCCTGGATTGAACGGAGTGCAGATGACTGAGAAAACCAGCAGCCGACGTAATCGGCGCTTTACCGTCAACGATCTGTTCACCGATACTCGCCCGCAAGCAACCGGTGTGCAGGACCTGGCCGGCGCCAAGGAGATTGACCTTGGCCGAATCGAGCCGGATCCGGACCAGCCGCGCCGCGCGTTTGATGACGACCGCCTGGAAGAACTGGCAGCTTCGATCCGCAGTGAAGGCGTCTTGCAGCCGGTCGTGGTGCGTTACGAAGAGTCACGCGATATCTACATCCTGGTGCATGGCGAACGGCGCTGGCGAGCCAGCAAGCTGGCCGGGCAGGCATCGATCCCGGCACTGGTGCGCGATGTGCCGGAGCATCGGCGACTGTTACAGCAATTGATGGAAAACGTGGTCCGCGACGACCTGAACGCGGTCGACCGTGCTGCTGCCCTGCGGGCGCTGCGCCAGCAAATGGGGGATGCACCGTGGGAGCAGGTGGCCGAGGCGGTGGGCATCAAACGCAGTCGCCTCTTCCAACTGCTTGGCACTGAAAAGCTGCCCGATACGGCAAAGGATGATATCCAGACCGGCAAGCTGAGCGAAAAGCAAAGCCGCGCCCTGCAGGGGCTTCCCGCCGTTCACCAGGAAGCACTGCGGGCGTTGATGGTGGAGAAAAATATCTCGGCCCCGGTCGCCAGCAAGATCGCGCGGGCTTTGAAATCGATGACCAATGGGGATGAGCTGACGCATAGTGCAGCCCAAACGCAGGTCGAGCGCCTCTACGCGCTGATTGAGCCGGAAGATGCCGCCGCCCTGGCCCGGCAAACCCAGACCCTGTTGGTGGCCGTGCAACAACAAAACACCGCCGACCTGGCCAGGCTGCTGGGCGTACCGCGATTTGATGAAAATCGGGTGGCGAAGGAAGTTGCCGCCCTGGCGCGCTCGCTCGCTCGCACCGATGCCACGCAACTGGCGGTGAGCGAGCGCACCCGTAGCCACCTCGAACAGCTCCGGGCCGCGCTTGATACCGTGCTCAAACAATGATGAAAACGCGAAACCGCCCTGCACATCGTTGTGCAAGGCGGAATGCCGATAAATGTCTGGTTGCTAAATTTCCGGGCGGGTGCGGTTGAGGCGGCTATCCGCGCCATGGGTCACGGCGAGTACATCCAGCAAAACAAGAGAAGCAATGAGCGCGAAAACAATTAACAGTTCCATAGTCGTTCTCCAGTCAATTCACGGGCGACATTGCCCGATACCACTATCCATACGTCGTTGTGCGGATGTCTGACTACGCTTATATTATCACCGTATCGCGATATGCGCAAGTAGGAGTTTTTCCCTTTTTCTATCAACGTTGTGGTCATGTTGGAGATGCCTGATGCGCCTGTCCTCGTTGTCCAAGCTCTCGGCCCTGCTGGCACTCCTGCTCGTGCTGGTTGCTTGTGGAGAGGCCACGAAGTCCGAACCCTCGCCAACGCCAGGTCCACCCACCGCCGCACCGGGGCAACTCACGGTAGCCGATGTCGTGGCTCTGGCAGAGCCGGCATGGCCACAGGTGCAATCCATGCGCACGACCTCGCAGAGCGGAACCGTCCCGCAGGAGGGCGAGAACCTCGCCTTCACCGGCAGTGTGCAGGATTGGACTGCGGATGGAGATCGCCACCTGTTCGAGTTCCGTGATGGCGAAGTCGTCAACGAGCAGATTGCGGTGGATGGCATCGTGTATATGCGGGGCCAGTTCGTGAGTGCCGCCGTTGCCCCTGAGCTGGATACCACCACCTGGGTGATCCTGGACACCACGGTCGTGCCCACCGATTCGCCGGTCGGTATCCAGATCCTCTACCTCACCCGCGAACAAGCCGATCCCTATGGCGAATTAACGGACGACCTGCTCGCCCGCCCGGTGCAAAAGGGCGGTACGGTGACCGTGGGCAATCGCACCTGCACCGTCTATACCTTCGGTGATGAGAACAATACCGGCACGGAAATCCGCTATGAAATGGCGGTAGATGAAACCGGCCTGCCATGCCAGGTGGTCCAGCGCGCCGGCGATTTCCAAAACAGCACCGTGTACGAATTCGACCTCGATCTCACGATTGAAGCACCCCTGGAAGGCACGCCGGTATCCGGCACGCCCGAAGGCTGAACCTCGTCCCCACGAACGTAGAAGGAACCGCAACATGCCTGCCTATCGCGACTATTCCCGGCGTATGTACGATGTGCTGGAGGACATGTTCTCCACACAGGGCGAAAAGATCGAGCAGGTGGCCGGCTGGATGGCGGATTCGATTGCGGCGGGCGGTGTGGTGCATCTGTTTGGTAGCGGCCATAGCCATCTCGTGGCCGAAGAGGTATTCCACCGGGCTGGTAGCCTGATGCCACTCAACCCGATGCTGGATATCAACCTCACCTTCCTCGGCAGCGTGAATGCCACATTGCTGGAGCGCAACCCCGGCTATGCCCGCGTAGTGATTGGCTCGCACGATATCCGTGAGGGCGAAGTGGTGATTGTGATTAGCAACTCCGGGGTGAACCCGGTGCCAATTGAGGCGGTGCTGGAAGCGAAAGCACGCGGCGCCCGCACGGTATCTATCACCAGTGATGTCCATTACGCCACCGCCCCCAGCCGCCACGACAGCGGCAAACGGCTCGCCGATGTGGCCGACATCACGCTCGATACGTGCGTACCGTGGGGCGATGCGCTGGTGAACCTGCCTGGCGTGGAGCAACCGGTAGGTGGAATTAGCAGTATCGCTGGCCTGGCCCTGATTACCGCGGTCGTGGTGGAAACCACCCAGCAGCTGCTGGATCGCGGTATTGATCCGCCGGTGATTCCGACGATGAACCTCCCCGGCGGCGATGAGAAAATCGAGGCGCTGATCGAAGCCTATGGCAAACGCCTGCCCTTGCTGCGCAATGCCTGATCGATTCTCGCCAACGTGGGGGCATCCCGGTGTGCAATGGCATACCCCTTGCTAGCCAAACTGGGAACGATTCATCAAGGAGTTCCCCATGGAGAGCCAGCAACGCCCCGCAGTCGGTATGGATGTCATTGATAACGCCGGCCATTTAGTCGGCACTGTGGAATCGGTTGAACACGACCATTTTGTGGTGCAAAAGGGTTTCTTCTTTCCCAGAAACCATCGCATTCCGGACTCTGCCATCGATCGTATCGTTAAGAATGAGGTGATCCTGCGGATCAGTCGGGATATGGCCCAAAGCAGCAGCGTCGATCGCAATTGGGCCGATCATCCGGAACACGGCGAAATCGTGCCGGAAGCTGGCGACGTCGAACGATCGGCCACCCGTAGTGGGGTGGATCCCCACAAAATCTAGCCTTTTCAAACAGACGAACTGATTTCGCATCGCCAACGGGGCCACCGCGTCTCCTGGATGCGGTGGCCTCGATTTCGTGTTGCCTATGCCCCTGTGAATACCCTTCAGGCCCCGACCGAATTCCCCGCCATAGGCCAAAGAGCCGGCATGGCACAGGATATGCATACCTGTTCTGGAGAGGGTTTCGTGGGCAGCATGCCAATCGACCATCACTCTCAGGAATAACGTCATAACTCACGTTGGTCCACAGGAAGTTAAACAGGAGGCGTTACAACCATGGATAACACCAATTTCGTCCCGCAAATGGGCATGGATGTCATCGGTTCCGATGGCGAAAAGGTCGGCGAAATCGACGCCGTTGAGCATGATTACTTCGTGGTTCGCAAGGGATTCTTCTTCCCCCGCGATCACTACATTCCATTCTCCGCTGTCGATTCCTACGAGGAAGGCGCTGTGTACCTTAACGTCACCAAGGATGGTGCGCTTGAGCAGCAGTGGACAGAAGAGCCTACGTACGCCACCGATGATTCCATTCCTGGAACCACCGGTACCACCCAGACCGATGCTGGTTACGTGGATACCGATGTGAATGCCGGCTATGGCGCGACCGATGTAACCGACACCACGTATGGTGAGACCAGCGTCGACGATCGCACCTGGGCCGATACCGATCTCGACCGCAATACGATTGAAGTCCGCGAAGAGAACCTGAACGTTGGCACCCGCGAGGTTGATCGTGGCGCTGTCCGTGTCGATAAGCATGTCGTAGAAGAAGAACAATC
>DJVD01000267.1 GCA_002440805.1 Chloroflexi bacterium UBA6265 | reverse complement strand
GTGCAGCGCGGTTTGGGTGCTGATGCCAGTGGTATCCAGCATGGGATTAAGTTCCACGAAATCCATGGACCGGATCGGCACTTCGGTCCACGTGCCGAGATAACGCAGGACCTGGCTCGCTTCGCGAATGGTGAGGCCGCCCGGATAGCGGGTGCCGGTGCCGGGAAAGATGCCGGGATCGAGCACATCCACGTCGAACGAGAGATGGATTGCGTCCACACCGGTGCTCATCAGATGCGCCAGCGCCGCCTTCAGCCCGGGCAAGATGCCATCATCGTTCCATTCATCCATCGTGCGGGCGAAGATGCCGTGCTTGACGATGAGATTCTCCTCGAACAAATCGATATCGCGAATGCCGAGGTAGGCGATCTGCTCGGGTTGCAACATCGGTGAGAATCCGGCGAGGTTCGTGCTGCGGGGTAAATGCTTCTCGGCTGCCCCAATCGCAACGGCCAGCGGCATGCCGTGAATGTGACCCGTGAGGCTGCCTTCGGGCGTGTTGATATCCGGATGGGTATCGATCCAGAGCACGCCTACCTTCTGCGCGTTGCGCACGGCGCCAGCGATGGATCCCATCGCCAGGGCGTGGTCTCCACCAAGCGAGATCGGCAGATGGCCGCGCTTGATCGTCTGATCGACGGCATCGGCCAACAGCGCATTGGCATTGTCAATCGCATCAAGGAAGACGAGGTCGTTCTGGTGCAACCGCGCCCGTGCCCGGGGAACATCCTCTACCGGGATGGTGATCGGCGGCTCGAGTCGCCGCAGCAGCGTGTTGAAATGGCCGTCCAGCCAGCGTTGTTCCAGGCCATCGCGCAGCGTAATTGCGCCATGATCGGTTCCCGGCACCTCACAGCCGTACCACAGCGGCACTGCAATCGGTTGCATGCGGGCCGTACGGAGGAAATTAAATTCGGCCATTACATCTGCTCCGGTGCGACGATGCCCAACAGCGACAGGCCATTGCGCAACGTGATGCGGGTGGCGGTGACCAGGGCCAACCGTGCCTGGCGCACAGCGGGGTCGATGCCTTCCTGCAGCACCGGGGCTTCGTGATAGAAATCGTTAAATCGCTTGGCCAGTTCAAACACATAGTTGGTGAGGTGCAGCGGCCGATGTTCGGTAGCGGCGCGTTGCACCATTTCCGGGAATATCGAGATCTGCTGCAACAGGCTCAGTTCCGCAGGAATCTGGCCGGCAAACGACGTTTCCGGTAAGGCAGCCAATACATCGGCATCGCTCACCCCGGCGCGTTCGAGCAGGCGGCAGGCACGGGCATGAGCGTACTGGATGTACGGGGCCGCGTGGCCCTCAAAGCTCAGCGCCTCATCGGGGTCGAACACGATCACCTTGTTGCCATCGCGCGCCAGCATGGCGTACTTGATGGCGCCAATCGCGATATCGCGCGATACCTGCTCCTGTTCTTCCAGTGCAAGCGTGGGATTCTTCTCCTGTACCACGTCCAGCGCGCGGGAGATCATGGCATCGCGCACATCTTCCAGCAGCGGCGCGTTGCCCTTGCGACTGCTCATGATGCCGCTGGGCAGGGTGACGAATTCGTAGCCGAGGTGAAGGTTGGCGGCATGATCATCGAAGCCGTACAGCTCCAGAATGCGCGTGATCTGATCGAAGTACAGCGATTGCCGTACATCCACCACCCAGATCGACTGATCAATGTCGTAGTTCTCGAACTTCTTGCGCGCCAGCGCCAAATCCTTGGTGGAGTAGAGTGTGCTGCCATCGCTGCGCAAAATCGGCATGGTGCGATAGGTTTCCTGCTCCAGGCCCAGCTTCTCGTCGATTTTCACCACTGGCAGGCCATCGCTGATCTCGGCGATCCCGCGATCCAAGAGTTCGCGCACCATGGCGCGGCCCTCGTCTTCCACTTCGCTTTCGGTGAACCACACATCGAAGGTGGCCCCGAACTCCTCGAAGATGGCTTTCAGTTCGTCCATACTCCAGTCGCGGGTGGTTTCCCACAACTGGTAAAAATCGGGATCGTGATTTTCCCACAGCTGGAACGTCGCCTTTTCAGCATCGATCCACGCGGGGACCTGCTTCCACCAATCGATGGTGTCGTGCAACTGCGTCCATTCGGCGTAGCGATCGGCGGCGGCGCTATTCTCTTCTTCCGATTGCTCGGCCTCAATCGCAGCACCGCGCAGGTAATCGCCCAACAGGGTGAAGAACGGCATCATCACATCGGCATCGGTGAGTTCGTCCGGCACGATTTCGCCGACATTGGTGACCTTGCCGAGCAGGTAGGCGATATCCTCCCCATCCACCGGATCGTCGTTATTCCACAGGTTCTTCAGCACCCGATCGATGCCTTCGCCCAGGCTGGTATCTTCCTTGATCAGGCGATTAAGGAAATCGACAACATCCTTGCGGTAGTTCAGGCGCATGCCGGCTTCGACGTAGATTTCGCCCAGCCACCGTCCGCGACTGATGCCCTCGCGCGGTTCTTCCCCCGCATGGAAGGTGGAATAGCACCACAGGCACTTGATGACATGCCGGCCGATATCGCCGATATAGGTGACCGGCATGGTGGTGAAACCGGCGGCAGTGCTGATATTGGTGAGCGCCACGCCCAGGCAGATATTACGCAGGTGGCCTACGTGCGCGGCCTTGTGCGTGTTCAGTTGGCTGTGCTCAATCATCACCCTGGTATTGCGGCTATCCGGCGCTGCGTGGCCGTAGGTATCGTGCTGCTGCATTACCTCGCTCACCAGGCGATTGGTGGTGGCATCGGCATCGTAACCAATGTTGATGTAGCCGTTCACCGCGTCGACCGAGGCAAAGCGGCCGCTGGCGCGGATATGATCGGCGAGCGTCGCTGCCAATTCCTGGCTGGCGGCGCCCACGCGCTCGTTCACCAGTTTTTTGGCTTCTTTCTTGCTCAGTCCTTCCAGCGCCCCTTCAGCATCGAGTTGTTTTTGCACGATATCGCCGGCCGCCATGCGGGCAATGGTGCTGGCGCTGCCCCACGTGCCCTCAAAGGGCAGGGGGCGCAAATCGATGGGTTTGGTGCCAGGATCAATCTGCTGGCTGGCCAACGCTGCCTTAATCGCCTCGATGGCGGCTTGCTCTTCCCGGGCGATAACACCGGTGCTGGAGTCACTGTGTGGGCTGGTCATGAACGGCTGGAGTCTCCTGTGCGGACGGGTGGCGCGTGAAAATGTCGGCCCGCTATGCGGGCCGAAAATGATGCATACATGATAACGGTTCTATGGGGTGGGGTGCCTCAGTCGGGATCGGGCTCGAAATCGTTATTGGGAGTGGATTGCGACTTATCGCCGACAACCACGGCAATGCCGATGAGGAAAATGACGATGCCGGCAATCAGTACAATCATCTGGTAATAGCCGAATCCCTGGCCGGTGCCGATGTTGATGGTGTCGGCCAAAATCGCGATCGCTGCAATCACGAGCCCGGTAAGCATCAGTGCCACGCTGAGCACGCGTTGTGATTGCGGGGGGGTGGGATGCACGATTGCAGCTCCGAAATCGGCGGTAAACCAGCGCCCGCGGCGGCCCTGGCCAACGAATGAGACTCTTAATGAGTATACATTAGGCACGGCGGCAGATGGATATGGGCATCGGGCAGGAGAGTGCTATGCTATCACTCAGAGACTGTCATGAAGATTTCCCCCTAAAAGGGGTTTTTTTCTGGCATCGATGATAGGGAAAACCCGTACACCTGCTTGACCGCAGGCAAGGGATTTGGGTATACGTACTCACACACGGGTTGTGATGCTCGTAGTTGTGCCTGACACAGGAACAGGAGTGCTCGCAGCTTGTGGCACGCTCCTGTGTGGGCCCGAAAGCAAAAGGACGAACGTGCGGCTCACGGGTTGGGTAATCTGTGCAGCCGAAATGTGTTGGTAAAACCTGATATTTGGTCGTCAGGTGTATTTGGGGAGGCAGAATGGACGAGCAACGGCAGAATCGCTCGGCACGGCGAGGGGTGATCCCCAAGCTGTTTTCGCTCGGCGTAGTTGCGCTGACAGCGTTGATAGTGCTGAGTGCCTGTGGTCCGAGTGGCGACAAGCCTTACTCCACCACCAGCCCGGCATCTTCGACGACTGAAGATATTCACAGCCTCTACAAGCTGGTGTTCTGGCTTTCGCTCATCGTGTTTGTGGGCGTGCAGTTTGCCATTGTCTATCTCTCCCTGCGGTATCGACGCAAGAAGAGCGATGCCAAACGACCTTCACAGGTACACGGCAACAAGCGCCTTGAGTTGGTATGGACCATTCTCCCGGCAGTTGTGCTGCTGGTGCTGTTGATCCCCACCCTGACCGTGCTGTTCGATCACGATGCCCAGGCTGGCGAAGGCCAGTTGCAGGTGGATGTGTACGGCAAGCAATGGTGGTGGGAGTTCCACCTTGGTGAAGACCAGGTCCAGAATGGCCAGAACCTGGAAGTGACCACTGCCAACGAGATCGTGATCCCTGTTGGTCGCAACACCGTCTTCAATATGTACTCAAACAATGTGATCCACAGCTTCTGGGTACCACAACTCACCGGCAAGCTCGATGTGATCCCGGGCCACATGAACCGTCTCTCCATCACCCCCACGGAAACCGGGGAGTACTACGGCGAGTGCGCCGAGTTCTGCGGTGCCCAACATGCCTGGATGCGATTCAAGATCACCGTGGTTGAGGAAGATGAGTTTTATGCCTGGGTGAACAACTGGCGCACCAGCCCGGCGGTTTCTACAAAGCCGCAGGAAGGCGATACCGGCGTTGTCCAGGCTCCGGCCAAGTTCAGCGTGTGCCTCAGCTGCCACTCCTTCAACGGTTTCGATACCAATGCAGCCCTGAGCGGCATTAATGCGCCAGCTTCCTTCGGACCTGACCTCACCATGCTGGTCTGCCGCGAGACATTCGCAGCCGGTATGATGGAAACAACACCTGAAAACCTGAAACAGTGGTTAATGGATCCTGGCTCGGTGAAACCCGGCAACTATATGTCGACGCAAATCGGGCCTGGTAAGCCGATTGAGCTCACCGAGCAAGAAGCAGAAGAGTTTGTCGACTTCCTGTACTCAATGGCACCGGCAGGCGGCTGCACCTCACCCGATGGGTGGAGTGGCACCGATGCCGGAGCGACACCGATGGCGACGCCGGAAGACGCCGAAGCCACACCGGCCGCCTGATACGGCACGAACATATGAAAGTCGCGGGGCCGGTCGATCGGTCCCAGGGGTAGGAGCGCGATATGGCATCAATCGCACAGCACGGGATCAACGCACAGGCACAAGCCACAAGTGCACCCGTCAGCAAACAACAGCGGCGTGGCATCTGGGATTGGATGACGACGATCGACCACAAGAAGATCGGTATCCTCTACGGGGTGACCGCGCTCTTCTTCCTGATGGTCGGTGGCTTCGAGGCCCTGCTTATCCGTACCCAGCTCATCACCAGTGGCAACGGCCTCGTCAGCGAGAAGACGTATAACGAACTCTTCACAATGCACGGCACCACCATGATCTTCCTTGGGGTGATGCCGCTCACGGTGGCCTTCTGGAACTACGTGATGCCGCTGCAAATCGGCGCCCGCGATGTTGCCATGCCCCGGCTGAACGCCTTTAGTTACTGGCTGTTCCTCAGCGCCGGTATCATCCTGAACCTCGGCTGGTTCTTCGGCGAAGCCCCGAACCAGGGCTGGTACGCCTACGCGCCGCTGACCGACCTCGCCTGGAACCCATCCCGCGCGGTGGATTTCTGGATCGTGGGTCTCACCATCTCCGGTATCTCGTCGATGCTGGGCGCGTTCAACTTCATCGTCACCATCCTGAATATGCGGGCCCCCGGTATGACGCTGATGCGCATGCCGATCTTTACCTGGACGACGCTCATCACTGCCATCCTGTTGATCATGGCCTTCCCCGCCATCACGGTGGCCATCATCTTCCTGCTGCTCGATCGCTGGGTTGGCACCAACTTCTTCGTGGTTGCCGCCGGTGGCGATCCGCTGCTGTGGCAGCACCTGTTCTGG
>DJVD01000209.1 GCA_002440805.1 Chloroflexi bacterium UBA6265 | reverse complement strand
GGAACGATGTTGAGGCCTCGGTAGACGAGGTGACATCCGAATTCGATGCAAAGGCCGATGGAGTGGAACACGACCTTTCAGAAACCGGCGATGCCCTCCGGCATGACTGGGATTCCAGTTTCAGTGATGAGGTCAATGAGTCGGAAGCCGCACTCGATGACGTCCAGGCCAGCGTCGGATCATCTATAGACGACGCGCGCGCAGCGGCCGATGATGTTCGTGCCGACGTCACCGATCAGGCCGAGGAATTCCAGAGCGAAACTGCTGCCGAAGCCGATGCAATGGCTGACGATGTCAAATCCAGGGCCGAGAGCCTGGCCGAGAAGGCACGTGAAGCTGGCATGGACGTGAGGCAGCGAGCGGAGGATGTGCGCGCTGATGCCGGACATCGTCTGGATGATGCCAAACGTGAGATTGGCCAGGCCACCGAGCGCTTCCAAACAGAGGGCAAATCGGTCGTCGAAGATGTCCAGCACAAGGCAAAAGGTTTCTTCAGCAAGGTTAAGGACGCACTCGACGGTGGCAAGAAGTCGTAATCGAAAGCGCCTATCCTGATTCGCAATACCGGAGGACTATCGGTCCTCCGGTATTGCCGTTTTCTCAGGTCTGATATTCGCGGATCAATCCCATACGAATACCGGATGGCACACCCTGGGCTTGCCTGGAGCCAAAGGTCTCCATCACTGCCACCGCCACCGCCACGCTGGCCGGCAGCACGAGTGCACGAGCCTGTGGGATACCGATCCGGTCCACAGTGTCGGAAGAATGCACGGTGGCGAGGTGAGTGGCCAGGTCACCGAGTTCGGTTGGTCCAAAGGGGAGCCCGTTGCCCAGTTGCTCGATGAGTTGATTCATGAAGAGTCCGCTGCCGCCGGCGAGCATCACGAATTTCACCGGGGATTGCCCAGCTACCCACGCGGAAAGCGAGTCTCGAGCAGCGTCGATCGCCATTAGCTCAGCATCTTTTCCGGGTGGATCGTCGCTGAAGTACCGGTCCGCCAAACGGCCCGATCCCACTGGCACCGACGCCTGCAGTGTCACGTCACCATTGCGGATCACAACCACTTCAGTGCTGCCGCCACCGATATCGACAATGGCACAATCGTCTCCCGCGGGCACCTGGTCCTGCAGCCCCAAATACGTGAGATGCGCTTCGCGATCGCCGCTGATGATATCGATCTGCCAGGCGGTCTCCGCATGAATGCGCTCCAGTAATTCCTCACCATTGGCAGCGATGCGTAGCGCTTCGGTGGCCACGCCAGTAAACACCGTAGAACCGTATTTTCGGCCGACGGCCTCTTGCTGCACGAGAAAGTCCAGACAGGCATCAAACCGGCTTTGCTCGATCCTGCCCGTTTGTTCGATACCAAACCCGAGGCGCACCGTATCGGAGGCATGAATCATGTCGGTGAGTTCGGCCTGGCGCAGCCGGGTTGCGTGGGTGACCTTCAGTGTGTTTGTACCGAGGTCCGCTGCCGAAATCTTCAGTGGTATCGTCATTCGTAGCTGGCCTTTTTCAGTGTCTCAAAACGTTTTTCTGGTTTGGGCATTCCCGATGCCAGCATCTGGGCCAGTGTTTCGTCCAATGGATAGTCCACGTAGTGCAGGGTCGTGGCCCAGCTCTGCGTATCACCAGTCCAGGTTACCTGGCCCCATTTGCTGCGCAAGTCGCCATCCTTTGGATTGCCCACAGCTGATACATCAATGAGCTGCATGCTTTTCCAGGTGCGTTGGTAGGCAATATGCAAATGTCCGAAAGCGAGCACGGCAGCCCGTGTATTGCCGATGAGCAAATCCAGGTCGTCCTCATCAGCATCTGGCTCTATTGGCCGATTGAAATCGTTCGGGTTGGCATGCACCACGAGCAAATCTTGCCACGGTGAATCGGCTCCCGGCGGGGTTATGCGGTGCTCAAATGGGAGGTTGAGCAACCACTCCCGGGCTTCCGCACCAATTTGTCGCTCTGTCCATGCAGCGAATTTTGAATCACGATGTTGCTTGGCGATATCGTAATCGGTATTGCCTTGAATGATGGTGCAGGGTATGTCGAGGAGCCGGTCAATCACGCCAGCAGGATCCGGTCCGCCCTCGACGATGTCGCCTGCAACAACAATGTGATCAATGGCGAAGCGGGAGATATCTTCCAGCACCCGGTCGAGAGCCAACGAGAACCCGTGAATATCGGATATGACGGCAATGTTGAGATCTTGCATAGCGATCAGAGTCGATTCCCCCGTGTAATTGCCCTCAACATTTGCATGTCTATTTTGGGCGTCCTGTCCGCGTTGAGCAGGCCGTTCGTTTCTTGTTCAGTATCGGTAAGTTGGGTGTAGCAAAAGCCAATCAACTCGTTGCTTCCCTGCAGTGCCGAGGTCAGCTCACGATACTTATCCACGAATTCGGACTCGGTGGATACCTTGCCATATCCATACCACGACTCATCATGGGCCGGCGTGAACGAAACCCCTCCGTATTCGGTGATCATGAGCGGCAGGTCGGCGAGCGCCAAATCGGCGGCAGCCACCGCCTGTTTACCAGCAACGGCGTAATCCGATGCGATCTCGGCATTGCTGCGACCGCTGCCATAGCGGCGCTCAAGTTCGTCGCCAGCCCAATCGTAGTCATGGAGGGAGAAGATGTCGGTGCTCACATGTTCCCAGCCATCGTTGCCAATCACCGGGCGGGTGCCATCCAGGGCGTTGGTGAGCGAATAAAGGGCGCGAACGCCATGTTGCTGGTGCTCACTGGTCGATACCTGGTTGATGCCCCAGCTTTCGTTGAACGGCACCCATGCAATGATCGATGGATGGTTAATATCCCGGCGCACGAGTTCGCGCCACTCATTTGACAGTAGTTCCACCGCACGATCGCTCCATGCCTGCGCCGCGCCGATTTCGCCCCAGAGAAGCAACCCCAGGCGATCGGCATGGTAGAGGTATCGCGGATCCTCCGCTTTTTGGTGCGTGCGTGCCCCATTGAATCCAAGTGCCAGTGTGAGTTCCACTTCCTGGCGGATGGCCTCCTCCGACGGTGCTGCGTAATGGCTTTGGGGGAAATAGCCCTGGCTCAGCACCATGGCTAACCAGGTCGGCTTGCCATTGATCCTGAATCCCGCTGTGTCTAGTTCGACTGAGCGCAGGCCAATGTACCCCCTCACATCGTCGCCCGTGCCGGTTTGTATCCGCGTTGGCAGCAGGGTGGGAGAGTGCGGGCTCCATAGAAGTGACTCCAGGGTGCCGGATGCGCCCAGGTTCGCAAGCGAAATCGATCCACTTGCCTGCCGCTCATCACAGTTGACGCCCAGTCTCAGCTCCATCCCATTCGGCAAATACACAACAGCCGTGATCTCTACGGGAGAAATGGGAGTTCGATTCAGTTCTACGTCCAAATGCAAGACAGCGTTATCCGTGTCCGACACCCAGCGTAGATGGGACACGTAAATAGAAGGCACGGTTTCCAGCCACACGGGTTGCCAGATGCCGGTAGTGCGCTTGTACCAGATCGATTCAGGTTCAGCTTTCCAGCCTTGCTTGCCACGGGGCTGCTCCAGGTCCATGGGATCATCGAACACCCGGAGCGTCAGCAAAGGGACGCCGAGCGACCGCAGCCATTCGGTGGAGACCTCCACGGAGAAAGGAGAGGACCCGCCCACATGCCGTCCCACAAATACGCCGCTGATCCACACGGTGGCGTCGTGATCCACGGCTCCGAAATGAATCAATGTGCGATCGCGCGCATTCGGGGCGGGCAACGGCATGGGTCGCTGATACCACACCCAGGCATGGAATGACGTATCGCCAATACCGCTCAGTTCCGACTCCGGGGGGTAGGGAACCAGGATATCGAGGCTCTCATCACCAAATTCCTCCGCCCACCACCCGGATTGCACTCCTGAATCATCATCGTCGTAACGAAACTTCCACGTGCCCGTCAGGTCAATCCAACCCTCTCGGGCGAACTGGGGATTGGGTGCTGTTTCCAAAATCCGGGACATTCACTCCTCCTTCGGAGTCAGGACAATTTGCTTGCATCATCTTATGGGTTCATTGCCAAGGCGAAAAGCAAACAGGCGGGGCAAACTGCCCCGCCTGACTTACATGGCTGTCTAGGACTCGCGGACCCAGAACGCAACGTTGGACGGCGTCGCATTCGGGGTTGCGTCCTGCTCTGCAGGGCTCGCGACCGGCACTTCTGCTCCGACTTGCGATTCACGCATCATGTCCATACTTTCCTCGCTCTGGGTGAGGAAGTAGGTAATCACGTTACCATCGCGATGCACTTCGCCCACCCAACCGTCGGTTGTGAACGAGACGGTGTTGTCATCAACATCACTGCGCTCCGCCCCGAGGCGAGCCACTTCTGTCTCGGTTAGCGTCTCGAAAAATTCTGTGGCGTCGCCCTCACTGTCCCAGTCCGAGGTCCAAACCATAGCCGTTTCATCGTCATTGGTGATGATATAAGTGGCGTCGCCGCCCCAGCCCTCGGACGCTGCCGTTGCCGATTCGAACGACGCGCCGCCATTTTGCAGAAAAATTCGAATGCCTAACTCACCGTTCTCGTTGTACTCCAGCAAGCGCCAGCTGGAGCCGAACGTGTCCAATGGATCGGCGATCGCGATCGGGATGGCATTTTCGCCAGCCTCGTACTTCTCCGGATGGATGATCTGCTCCGAGGTGGTCGGCGGGTTTTCCCAAATCGCATTCACTGATTCCCATCCACCTTCGGTCCAGAAATACATGATGAATTCCGCCCCGGTGATATAGGGGAAGTACAGCGATTCGGTCAGGAAGAAGGGCGCTTCCTCCACCGCGCTCGAATCCATGCCGGATTGTTCTTCCAGGAGCTGGTCGACCAGGTCGTTTTGGACAAGATAGATGGTCTCGGCCATGGTGGCATCGCCTTCGATCATCGCGGTGCGGGCAAAGTACAGGTCGTCGGTGTAGTCCTCTTCATCTCCCTGAATGGCAACGAGGTCGTAATGCTGATCCTGCAGGGCGTGAACGGNNGTAATGCTGATCCTGCAGGGCGTGGACGGTTTCATGCACGAAAGTGGACTTGTCTGTGGCTCCCCACTCGGACTCACTGGTTGATACCACCACCATTTCGCCAGTTGTGGGATCGTAATAGCCCAAAATCTGTTCACCCATCAAACTGGTGTAAATAAGCGCAATGTCCTGGCCTTCCTCGATATACCCGAGGAATATCAATACCTGGTTCCAATCGGCAGTGTCCTCGATAGGGAAATCTTCTTCCATCGAATCGAGGCTTTCCTGGCGAAGTTCATCGCGAGACTTAACCGTGATGTCGAGTGGGGTCAGCAAATCGAGCTCGCGAACCGCCTGCGCCTCCTGTTCGAGTTCAGCAAACATATCCTGGTTATTGGCCAGAGCCTGGGTGCCGCCGATGAGCAATGAGAAGGAGAGTCCGACGCCGGCGATGGTATGACGAAGCGACATTGTAGTTACTCCTCGCGTGAAGCAATGCGTGGGTGCGCTTGCCAAACTCTACGGGTTGTGGTTCCTTGCAGACAGGAACCGATGTGAAACCGAAGGATGAACCGATGAGTGAATCATATGCGATTGATGCCCTAATACGACATGCAGCGAGCTATTTTGATCGACCTTCCTTTTCAGCACCCGCGTACCTTGGCGACCACGAAATCGTGTTTATGGATGATCGATCCGGCACCAAACAAGCGAGCATTGTCGACATTGACACTGGTCGGGTTACGGAACTGACAACATTTACTGAACGACTGCTGAGCCTGAAGGCGGTGGCAGCCACCGGCCGCGTGGTGTACGGCATTGATGCCGGCGGCAACGAACGGCAACAGCTGTACACCTTTCCGAA
>DJVD01000179.1 GCA_002440805.1 Chloroflexi bacterium UBA6265 | reverse complement strand
GTGGCTCGCGGAGCAGGACTCGAACCTGGAATAAAGGCTCCAAAGGCCTCTGTGATACCATTTCACCATCCGCGAATGCGGCCTAGGTCAGTTTACCGGGAAACCACAGTCGGTGCCAATTTCACCGCCACGCCCTGCAATCTTGTCTCGAGGTGAACGGTGTCTACCAGCAACCATCGGCAGGATCCTGCCTCGATACCACTCCGCGTGAGTGTGGCGTGTTTTCGATGGAATGGTGAAGCAATCGAAACGATTGTTTATCCTGACGGCACGCTTCCCTCCTCCCCTCCCGATCCGTGCGAATCGCTCGATGTTACTGCCCAGCGCGTGGTGAAGGGCCTGTTTGATACCCACGCTGCCTATGTCGAACAACTCTATACATTTAGCTATGTTTCCACCGAAGCCCGCGAAACAGTCGTGTCCTATATCGCCCTATTCCCACCTGAGGCCGAAGGATCGGTGGCCTGGAAACCACTGGCAACCGTCGGCCCACTGCCAGAGCGACCCGCAACGGTGATGAATTACGCCACCGTACGGCTGCGCGCAAAACTGGAATACACTGCTATCGCCTTCCACCTTATGCCGCGGGCGTTCACTCTCGCGGAATTACAGCTGGCGTATGAGTCGATCCTTGGTGCACAACTTGACAAGCGCAATTTCCGCCGCCGCATGGCCACCAGTGGCATGCTGGAGGAAACCGCCGATATGCGGCGCGAAGGACCACACCGGCCTGCACGGCTGTATCGATATTCCGGCCGTGCCGATCGTTCGTCCTACCTGACGCCGTCCTCGGATGCCACAAGCCAGGAGTCCATTTCATGACTGAGCGAATTGGGATTGTCTCGGCCTTCAGCAAACCCGAAGCGCGGGAGCTTGCCGACACAATTACCACGTACCTGGCTGACCGGCAGATCGCGGCGGTGCCTGAAACCGAGATTGCGGTGGGCGAAAACGCCAATGTCGACGCAGTGATTGTCCTCGGTGGCGATGGCCTGATGATGCGGATGGCCAACGCGTTCCCGGATGTGCCGCTGATCGGCATCAACTTCGGCAAGGTTGGATTCCTGGCGCTGGTAGAGCAATCTGACTGGCAGCAGGCAATTGATCTCTTCCTCAGCGGCAATTACGATCTGGACGAGAGCTCAACCCTTCAATCCACATTGATCCGCGAGGATGTGTCGTCTGATCAGGGGTGGGCGATTAACGATGTGGTGATTCGCGGTGGTAACCGCATGATTGAGGTCGAGGTTTATATCGACGGCTTCTTCGTCAATCAGTACCCCAGTGATGGCCTGATCGTGAGCACTCCCCGCGGTTCCACCGCCTATTGCATGGCTGCAGGCGGCCCCATCCTGACACCGGGCGTCAAGGGGTTCGCGGTTGTCCCCATTTCTTCCCACTCACCCATTCGCACGCCGATGATTGCCTCGGAAGATTCCGTCATCGAGCTGGTGAGCGCCAACTCCCACCCCGCCAGCCTGATTATTGATGGCCAGTCGACCGCCCGCCTGAAACAGTACGATGTGGTGAAAGTGACCAAGGGCGAACATGTATTTCGGCTGGTGCGGGTAAATACCACCAGCTTCTACACGGCGTTCCGGGAGAAGTTCAACTTCCAAACGCGACCAAACGCGATCCCCAGCCGCATGCCTGGGCCCAAACAGGAACACCGCGAACTTTAGTCGTCTGATTTCGAATTCGCAGGCGTAGCATCGGCTGAAACCGCAGCGATCTCCTCGGTGACAATCGGCCTGGCTTCATGGGCCGGACCAATGACCTGCGTGCCCTGGCGGATTGAAGCTTCCGCCTTGAGGCGCTGCTCGATCTGGGCTGGGTCTACCCAGCCAACCTTACGGGCCTCGGCATCGAGTCGCGCAATCGGGACCATCGGCTGCGGCTGGGCGTGCTCATGCTGCTCTACACCGCAATACGGGCAAATATCCCACCGCAGATCGACCAATTTGCCGCAGTTGTGACAGCCTTCGCGCAGCTGCGTGTTGCAATGCGGGCAAATCTGCCAATCGTCGTGCATAAAGTGATTGCATGTTGGGCACACTGGGAGCTCCTGCAAATCTTGCAGCAGGTACTCCTCTTCCAGAGATTTCTGGTAGGCCTCGTCCAGTGTTTCCTTCGGGCGCAACAACATGTACAACAGCACACCCGGTACCCAGAAGAACACAGCAAGCAACGTGGAGAACACCTGGGTCACCACGTTCTTGCTACGGGATTCAATGTCTCGGTACGTCCATACGATCAGCACGAACCATGTGGCAATGAGATACGCTCCACCGAGCGCAATCAGCACCTGCAGTGAACGAGCGACAATTCCTTCGATTTCCAAACACCCTACTCCTTGGGCCGCGGTTCTCGGCGATCGGCATGCGACCACGGCATTGGGACATATTCTACCCTGTCAACCGCTCGAAGCGACTGACGTTGACGACAAACACGCTGGCGCCTACTCGCACTGACGAATCATCGTCGCTGGCAACAACCGGAGCGAAGGGCATCAGGGGATTTACAAATCGATGCCGGGCGGTGCTATTTTTCTCCACTATCTGCACTACTGCAGGGACATCAGCTTTATCGACGCCGATCAGCAGGGTGACATTCACTTCCCTTAGGTAGCCGCCCGCACTGGTGATTTGCGTAGCATGATGTCCGGCGGCGGCGAGTGCTTTGAGGACAGAATCGACATCGGAGGCCTGGATCACGGCAAAGATGAGCTTCATGATCGGCTCACAGGTGGTACAAACGCGCGGATTCGTCGCGCAACTGCGAGGATGATGCTCTCAGCCACCTCGTCGATCGATTTGGTGGCATCAATGACATCCCAATTTTCGGGAGCAGCAGCTACGCGATCGAGAAATGCTGCGCGCACTCGTTCGTGAAACGCCATTGGGGCACGATCTATCCGGTTCACGCTGGCAACATCGCCGTGACGCCGGGCGAGCCCGATTTCCACCGGAATATCGAGCAACAGGCGGACGTCTGGTTGCAGGTGGCCAACGGCGAATTCCTGCAACGGTAGAAGCGGCTCAATCCCCAGCTGGCTGCCACCGCCCTGGTAGGCATAGGTGGAATCGACAAAGCGATCGCACACCACAGCGATTCCTTGATGCAGCGAGGGCACAATCAGTTCTCGCACATGTTGGGCGCGGGCAGCGGTCATCAGCAACGCCTCGGTTTCAGGCTCAAGATGCAGATGATCGGACTGGAGCAGGATTGAACGGATTGCATCGCCCGCTGGAGTCCCACCGGGCTCACGGGTTTGAACCACTTGCCAACCCTGCGACCGCAGCCATGCGGAAAGCGCGCCGGCCTGATAAGACTTGCCGGCGCCTTCCGGGCCTTCCAACACAATAAACGGTGCAGCAAATGTCACTACTGCACTCCGTGCCGGTAAATCTCTACGTGTCGAAAGGGGTCCCGCCCCCGACTGCGTGATCCAAGGTTGTACCGTTCGGCAAGCTCATGCTGCATGCGGCGGATCGGCGGTGCCTGCGGCCGCAATGCGGTGGCTGGTGCGCCTTTCATGACCGCGGTAATCGCTTCTTCTGCCTCGGTCAGAGCAATGGTGACATCATGCATACGACGCTCACGCGAGCTCAACTTGGGCGCGTCCGAATCATCGTCGTCCTCGATAACATCGTTATCGATCGCCGACGGGAAGATGGTCCGCAATACGTTTTCCATCTGCACCGACGTATTGCTCCGTAGTACATAGACGGGCACACCATGCATTTCCGCATCGCGGACAGCTTCCGCCTTGCGGCGATAGGCACTTTTCAGCGTCATGACGATATCAGCGTCACGTTCGCTTCGCACGATCACTGCCGGCACATGCAGGCGGCTGATGGATGCATCAAGGCGGTTGCGGCTGACACCAAAGGCGAAGATGCGCAGGGGTTTCTCGGGTGTGCCGCGGCCCTTGGCCATGGCCACACTGGGTTGAAGGGCAGCCCGTTGCTCGTGTGCGGTGAGTTCGCGATCATCGACAGGTTGCGGTGGCACCGAATCAACCGCCATCTCGGCAGGTGCCTCGTGGAACAGGCGTTCATCGAACAGATCATCCTTCCGCTGTTCGGTGCGCGGTTGTCGCCCGGAACCGTGTCGCGAAGATGGATCACGCCGCTCATCTTCCGACGCTGACGTGACGATGCTGCCATCGGAATTGCGCTTGCGCCGTTCGGATCGCGGCGGTGCCCCCCGCAACAGGGCATCTACGGTGGCGGCCACGTTGGTGTGGACAATGAGTTCGTCACGCTCAACGATCTCCACCATCACACTGAACGTTGGTGGCGCCTTGCGCTCAAGGATCGATTTCTGGGTGCCACGTCGACGCGCTTCTTCATCGGAAAGCGTTACAGACTGAATCCCACCAATTAGATCGGTAAGCGTTGGGTTGAGCATGAGATTTTCGAGCGTGTTACCGTGCGCCGTGCCAATAAGCTGCACGCCGCGTTCAGCGATGGTTCGGGCGGCCATGGCTTCAAGTTCGGTGCCAATCTCGTCGATCACCACCACCTGAGGCATGTGGTTTTCCACAGCCTCGATCATGACGCGATCTTGCGCTGTCGGGGTGGGAACCTGCATGCGTCGCGCCCGACCGATAGCGGGATGCGGAATATCGCCGTCACCTGCGATCTCATTACTGGTGTCCACCACCACCACGCGCTTGCGCAGTTCGTCGGCAAGTACCCGGGCGGTCTCGCGCAGCATGGTGGTCTTGCCCACACCAGGACGGCCGAGAATGAGCACGCTTTCGCCGCTCTCAATCAGATCACTAATGATGGCAATGGTGCCGAACACCGCGCGCCCCACCCGGCAGGTGAGGCCGACGATTTCGCCGGCGCGATTACGGATTGCCGAGATGCGGTGCAGCGTGCGCTCGATGCCGGCGCGATTATCATCACCGAAATCACCGATGCGCTCGGCCACCATCGCCAAATCCTGGCGGGTGACATCGATATCGCCCAGCAGGAATTCATGCCTGCGGAAACGCGCTTCGGGCGGGCGGCCGAGATCCATCACGATCTCCATCAACTGGCCATATTCCGGATGGGATTGGGTGAGTTCCTGCACCTGGCGGCCAACGGCTTCGGGCAGCACATCCAGCAACTCACGAATGTCATCCGTGATTGCGTGTTCTTTTTCGTTCAATGTCAGGTGGGTGGTTCCGGTTTGAATCACAGTTTCCTTTTGGTCATCCATCTGGGATGGATTGCTATCGGTTTGAGGGTTCGTTGCGAACGGGTTAGAGGCGCTACTCATGCACATCCCTCACATAAAAAGACGGTACCCGCTGGCCGTTAGCTTCTGCTGGTCGCAGTAGCTCGAACGCTTCCAGGGGCCGTACCGACGCCGGCACGGGCACGGTGGTATACCGCACCATGATGAGTTGATCGGACTCCAACCAAAAGCCCATGCTTTCCAGTAAAGAGTCCAACTCCTGCTGATATCCGCGAACCAGCACATACACCGGACGCGGCGATTCGTTTTCGAGTTCCTGGAATACCGCGTTCAACAGATCGGGCATATGCGACCGCGCGTCCGGCAAGAACATCACATCCAGCACGTGCTGTCGGCGCGTGGTACGTACTCGCGCGTAGGCCCTGGCTCCGTCGTCGGTGGCCACAAACCATCCTCGTCGACTCCGGCCTTCGTTATCGGCATCCCACACGTGGCTGGTTAGCGCTTCGGCACTCTGAACCTCGTTCGGGGTGGTTTGAAGGTAGAGCTGATGAATGCTCCATACATCGGACTTCTCCTGCACGCGTACCCGCTTGCCGGTGGTTCCTCGAGGAACCTCTGGCAACACATACACGTATTCGCGCGTGAACGCCGTGAATCCTACGCTGCGCAAGGTGCCGGTAAGTGGGCTTTCAAAATCGGAGCGGGCCATTAGACGTCGGGCACCCCTCCAGCCGGCCTGGCTAATTGCGTGCTCCAGAAGCTTGATATGCACGGCGTTGCCGTCGTCAATCCCTTCGCGGCTGGCCAGGTATTGCAGGTACCAGCGATCGTCAACACCCTGTTGGACGCACTGCAATGTACCCAGGCACTGCCGGGTATGTGCATCACGCGCCACGTAGAGTGGGCTACGACTATCTTCGCCCGAGAGCAGCCGGCGAACGATTAACTGCAACGTGCCCGGTCGATCGCCATCGCTTTCGGGGTGGCGCAGTTCAAACCGATGCGGGAGATCGCTGATCGAACCGCAATCAGAAAGGCGGAACTGGCGGATTTCCACATCGTTGGAGAAGGCCGTGTTTTGCTCCGGCTGACCAGCGGCTGGTTTAAAAGCACGTGGGCCAGGCAACTTGTTTGCAAACTGGTGGACGCTCGGGGCGTCATGCTTGTACTTTGTAGCCATTGATACGATTCTATCGGCGCGCGAACCAGGACTCAAGACGTTCGCAAGAATGCAATGATTAGTAGATCCTTCGCCCTGCCAATGCGCGACCGAGTGTCATTTCGTCGGCATATTCCAGGTCACTCCCTACGGGCAAACCTGATGCCGGCCGCGATACGTTCACACCGAGCGGTGTCAGCAACCTGTGCAGGTACACCGCTGTAGCATCGCCGTTCAAATCCAGGTTGGTGAACACGATAACCTCATCGGGTGATTCCTGCTTTACCCGCTCCACCAGTTCGGCGATGCGCAACTTGTCGGGTGTAATGCCATCCACCGGCGAGATTGCGCCGTGAAGCACGTGATATTTGCCACGATGTTCATTGGTGCGCTCAATCGCCACCACGTCGAGCGGGTCCTGAACGACACAGATACTGTTCTCGCGTCGCGGGTCCGAACAAATTGCACACGGAACCTGTTCGGTCACATTGAAGCAAATCGGGCAGAGGCGAATGCGATCCTTCACCTCGATAATCGCCTCAGCAAGCGCCACGGCGTCTTCGCGGCTGGCCCTCAACAAGTGATAGGCCAAACGGCTGGCGGTTTTCGGGCCGATCCCGGGGAGTTTGGCCAATTCTTGCGAAAGAATCGCGACTGGCTGGGCCACGCCCGACCCAAATTGTGCGCTCATTCACACCCCCAATCTGCCTCGAAATACTCGAACATGTATTCTATTCTACCACCCGTCCCGCTATCGAAATGTTACGCATAAATCACGCCATCGGGACGATAAAGGGCCACAGCGTTACCACCATGGCCCTTGCGCTGATGTTACCTCTCTAATCGAGATCCGGTGTTTCGAAGCTCACCAGCACTGGCCGACCCTTGGCGCCATCGGCCGGGCCGATCATGCCGTCTTCCTCCATCTGTTCGATGATACGGGCGGCGCGGTTGTAGCCAATGCGCAATCGTCGCTGCAGCATGCTGGCCGAGGCTGTTCCCTGGGCGCGCACCACATCCATTGCTTGCTGGTAGAGCGGCTCGTCCTCATCAACCTCGTAATCGGTGCCCATGCCCCCGGAATCGGCGCCTTTACCGGAACTCGGCAGGTTTAGCCAATCCGGATCGTAATGAGGATCCGGCGAGACGGTTTTCCAATGATCAACAATCGATTTCACTTCGTCGTCGATAAAAGCGCCCTGAACACGGCTGGGCTTCGATTCATCCGGCGGCAGGTAGAGCATATCGCCGCGACCAAGCAGGCGCTCGGCTCCGGGCATATCCAGCACCACGCGACTATCTGTCATCGATGACACCGCGAACGCGATCCGGGCAGGGACGTTGGCCTTGATCAGGCCAGTGAGCACATTCACCGAGGGTCGCTGTGTGGCGATGATGATATGGATCCCGGTCGCACGGGCCATCTGCGTCAGGCGAGCCAGGAGTGTTTCCACTTCATCGGGGGTTGTCATCATCAGGTCGGCGAGCTCATCGATGATCACCACCATGTACGGCAGCTTCTCGGCCTCAGGCTCATCGGAAGCCCAGGTGCGATAGCCATCGAGGTTGCGCACGCCTACCGTCTTGAAGAGTTCGTAGCGGCGGTTCATTTCGCGCAATACCATGCGCAGGGCGCCAACGACCTTGTCCATCTCGGTCACAACCGGGCACTTAAGGTGCGGCACACCGTTGTAACCTACCAGTTCCACCATCTTCGGATCAATCATCACCAACTTAAGCTCGTCCGGCTGCTTGATGCTGATAAGTGTGCTGATGATGCCGTTAATACACACGGACTTTCCGGAACCGGTGGCACCAGCAATGAGCAGGTGCGGCATCTTGGTAAGATCGCCGACGATGTAGCGACCATTCACATCGCGACCGAGCGGCAACGGCAACTTGGCCTTGGTCTTGCTGAAGGCAGGCGATTCCAAAACCTCGCGCAAGCCAACCGTGGCAATCTGCGGATTCGGGATTTCGATTCCCACCCGCGCCATGCCGGGAATTGGCGCTTCTACACGAATACTCTGTGCCGCCAACGCCAGGGCGAGATCATTCTGCAGTTCCGTAATCCGTCGCACCTTCACGCCATTGCC
This sequence comes from Chloroflexi bacterium UBA6265, assembly GCA_002440805.1. Classification (GTDB taxonomy): domain Bacteria; phylum Chloroflexota; class Chloroflexia; order Thermomicrobiales; family UBA6265; genus UBA6265. The sequence goes on along the minus strand of DJVD01000179.1, from coordinate 4,425 downwards.
AGGCTCAAGGGCGAACTGGGTCACCGCCGGGCCGGGATTGATTTCCCGAACTTTCGCTGCCACCTTAAAGCTGAGCAGTGTGTCTTCGATGACGCCTGCCTTTAGCTCCAGCATGCGCGGATCTGGCGTGACCTGCTCGTAGTACGGCAGGGCGCTGAGACTCGGCAGCGGGAAAGGGAGGCCGGCCTGCAATGCCTTTTCGCTCTTGCCGACAGCCTTCAATGAGGAGGAGGTGACCTTGCCCTCTTTCGGCTTTTCTGGCAGGTTGATCACCGGCGACATATGCACCGGCTCAGCGATGACGGCCACTGACTTCTTCTGCGCCACCGGCAAGGTGCGCACGGGAGTCGCGACCGCAAAGCTCATCGTTTTGCTGGCATCGATCGAAGGCTGATCGGGCTTGCGCTCACGAGTTGGCCAGAGGCGACGAATCTCCTGCTCGAAGGAGCCGAGATCATGACCCGACAACAGGAAGACAGCGAGAATGCCGAGGCCAAACTGCAGCACACCGGTGAAGAATTGACCGACAAGCCCGGTCATCAGATCGGATGCGACATTGCCGATCGCACCGCCGTTATCACCAGCGGAGAGTAGTCCAGTGACACCGAGGATGAATGCGGCGCCGCCGAAATAGTGGCGGAATAGCAATATCGGGCCATCAGTCACCATAAATGCGCGCACGGCGATCAGCACCGCAAATACCGGCACCAGGAACCCGGCATTACCGAAGGTGGCTGAGAGCACATGCCCCCACCATTCAACGAGTGCGCCGTCTTTGGCACCGCGACCCAGTGACCAACTGCTGATCAGTGCAAGCATGGCAAAGCCGCCGCCCACCAGTTCGCGCTTGAACCGGTCGCTCATTTCCAACTGCGGGATTGCCCCCTGCACGAAGGCCCGTGTCCGTATGGCCCACAGCGAGAGCCCGGAAGGCTGTGTAGCAACCGGCTTCTTCCTTGAGGCTGGTTTCTTGCGTGTGGCGGTGCCCTGAGCGCGGGTTTGAGTCGCCATTCGTCTCTCCGATACGGTCATGCAAATCAGGAAAACGCCACGATGCGCGAATCCCCAATTCGCTGACAACAAGACGTACGTACAGTATATGCCAAGGTGTCACTGGTGTACAGGGTGACCGGACACAATCATCCGGAGCGGTGGATTATGCGGCAAGAATGCTGGAGCATCTGCCTTCCCCCGTCGCGCTCAATACGGCACAGTACAGACACTGAATCGTGGCTGGATCGTAGAGGGAGTTCCAATGACTGAAGAAACGAATCGGGTAGCCCGCGGTATGTTTGGCGATATCAATCCCAAACTGGCCGACCTGACCGACGAGGTGCTTTTCGGCGATGTGTGGGCGCGTGAGCAACTCTCTCCCCGGGATCGCAGCATGATCACCGTGGCCGCGCTGGTAGCCGGGTATCGCACGAATGAACTCAAAAGCCACATCGGCCGGGCGCTGAATAACGGTGTCACCGAAGCGGAACTGTTCGAGATGTTCACTCATCTTGCGTTTTATGCCGGCTGGCCGTGCGCAGTAACGGCAACGACAATCGCTCGGGGTGTGTTGGCAAATCGCCAAGAATCGTAACATCGATTGAATGAGGAGAGCCTGGAATGAAGATCATCAGAAGCCAAATGCCGACCTCAAAAGGATCACCCGAATGGTTCACGGGTGACGTCTATGTCGATTCCATCGCGGTGGAGGGTTCCGGAATGAATGCCGCAGTGGTGCATTTCACGCCGGCAGCACGCACCGCCTGGCATCGACATCCGCTGGGCCAGACGATATACATCCTCGAAGGCGAAGGCCGCGTCCAGCGAGAAGGCGGACACGTCGAACTCGTTCGCGCGGGCGATGTAGTGTTCTTCGAGCCAGGTGAAAATCACTGGCATGGCGCTGCTCCCAATCGGTTCATGGCACATGTGGCAATGCTGCGGCTCCCGGAGAACGGCCCCGGCACCGACTGGGGCATACTGGTGACCGATGAGGAGTATCTCGGCCGGCCCACGTAAGCGAACGCCAGCGGCAAGAGGATTGGGCGTGCAGTTTTCACTGTGCGTTGATTGGTGCGCCGGTTGTAGCGACACTTTCCTGCGCTACGTTACAGACGTCCTCGCAAAACCTTGACAGGAGGTTTACGTTATATATCATTAGTGAAACAGGGGGAGTATCCCAGGCCTCATCCAGAGGCTGACCGGTAGTCGTCAATCCGTGCGGTGATCCGCACCGGCACCGGAAGCGAGCAGAAGGTTCGCATGGCCAGACCCTGGCTCATCCATTAAGGATGCAGCCGGGGTTTTTTGTGTCCCCGGCCGCAAGGAGGACATGTACCATGCACACGCGAATTCTGCAGCGCCGGGCGGACGACTCGAGGGGACGCCGTGTCCACTACCCGCTGTCCCGTTTCCTGGAGTGCCTTACGGCGCGCCCTTCCCGGGACAGCGGTGCCCCCGACCTCCGGCAGCAAAGCCCCCATCCCTCCCCCACCGAGGCCCTGGTGCCGGTGCGTATCCTGGCTGATCGGGTTGGCCGCCCTCGGGACTGATCGATTTACACAGGATCGGTGCCGGCTGCAACGCACCGGCATACCGGTCACGCCGGGAACTAACCACACCAACAGCGAACTAAATGGAAAGGTTGTGAAATGGATATCTCATTCTGGGTCTGGGCCGCAGTGTTGGCCTTCATCGTGGTAATGCTCGCCATTGACCTGTTCGCCCATCGTCGCGCGCACGTGATCGGCGTGAGAGAGGCAGCAGCGTGGTCAGCAGTGTGGGTTGCCTTCGGTGTCGCGTTCGGGGCAATCATCTGGTCTGTTTGGGGTGCGGAGTTCGGGCAGCAGTACTTCGCCGGCTACCTCATCGAGAAATCACTTGCGGTCGACAACGTCTTCGTTTGGGCGATTATCTTCAGCTTCTTCGCCGTCCCTCGGGAGATCCAGCATCGGGTGCTGTTCCTGGGGGTGTTGGGTGCCCTGGTTTTCCGCGGCATCTTCATCGCGGCTGGTGCCGTGTTGATCCAGAACTTCTCCTGGATCCTCTACGTCTTCGCTGCCTTCCTGCTCTATACCGGCTACCGCATGATCCGGCAGCGTAACGAACACCTTGACCCGGCGAAGTCCGCGGTGCTGCGGGTGTTTCGACGTTTCATACCGATGACGGACGCCTATCACGGCCAAAAGTTGCTGGTCCGCCGTGGCGGCGTATTGCTGGCCACCCCATTGCTTGCGGTTCTCGTCCTGGTTGAGGCGACCGATATCGTCTTCGCAGTGGACTCCATTCCGGCGATCTTCGCCGTCACCGACGAAGTATTCCTCGTCTTCACTGCCAACGCCTTCGCGATCCTGGGGCTGCGGGCGATGTATTTCCTGCTGGCCGATCTCATTCACCGCTTCATCTATCTGAAGATCGGTCTGGCCCTGGTGCTGATCTGGGTCGGGATCAAGATGCTCCTTAAGATCGACATCTTTTACATCCCCACTACCCTTTCCCTGGCGGTAGTCGTCACACTCATTACCGTCTCGATCCTCGCCAGCCTGCGAGCCACGCGCGGACAGGATCCGGCTGCCCTGCCCACCCCAACGGAACCGCCGTTCCGCGTCGCCACGGAGAGCGAGAACGCCGCACTTGAACCCGTGTGGGGGTTTCTCGGCTCCTCCAGAACCTCCGCTCCCCCGACCGGATGACGATCGGCCATCGGCCACCGAGGTGAATCCCATGGGACGCAACGCAACCGGTGCCTGGATCCGGCTTGGCAACAAGGCCCTACTTGGAGCAGGACGGGACCGGAGGGGTGGCAAATCCGCAAGCGGACTCCAGCCGCCCGTCGTTCGACGATGCAGCGCCGATGCCCTGATCTTGCCGACGGGCAGTGACGCCTCTCCGATTACGTTCACGCCCGGCCAGCTGGCCGAGCACCGTACCTCGAGCCTTGCTGAGTCGAGCAACGTACAGCTTCATTGGCCAGTGATAGAAAGGAACGCACATGGATATCTTCGAAGACATCGGGGGATGCGCTCTGATTGCCATTGCCAGTGCTACCATCCTTCTCCTGATCGCCTGCGTCGCCCTCGTCGTGCTCGGAGGTGCGCTTCACGACCTCGTCGGGTAAGTGGAGAACGAGATGGGTCAGGTTTGGTCTGACCGTCCTGCATGGCGAAACAATGCGATGTCGATGTGGTGCCGTACCGCTGGAACCTGATCAACCTGTCCGTGACATCGGCATGTTGGTCGCGTATCCTGGCTCGATCTTTGGGGTCATTGTCCCCAGGGCAAGGTTACAGCCACGCGCCGCGATAGACGAAGTACCCGCTTGTTCAGTGCCAACCGTCTCGTCTGCACCATCTTGACACTGTTTTGCCGCTGTCCTATACTCACTTCGCTGCCGGAAACGGTAGGAGTGTGCGGAAGTGGCTCAGTGGTAGA
>DJVD01000083.1 GCA_002440805.1 Chloroflexi bacterium UBA6265 | reverse complement strand
AGGTCGTAGATCAACTGCGCCAGGTCCTCAATCGAATAGATATCGTGATGTGGCGGTGGCGAAATCAGGCTCAGGCCGGGAATGCTATGCCGCATGCGGGCAACGAAATCGCTCACCTTGAACCCGGGCAACTGACCGCCCTCACCGGGCTTGGCACCCTGGGCAACCTTGATTTCCAGTTCCTCGGCCATACTCAGGTAGCGGGTCGTCACACCGAAGCGGCCGCTGGCCACCTGCTTCACCTTGTTGTGCGGGACATCCTCGCCCTTGACTGCGTACCACTCGGGGTCCTCACCGCCCTCGCCAGAGTTGGAACGACCTCCGAGCCGGTTCATGGCGATCGCCAGCGTACTGTGTGCTTCCGGGCTGAGGGAGCCAAGCGACATCGCCGTAACCACGAACCGGGCGACGATATCCTGCAGTGGTTCCACTTCCTCGATCGGCACCGGGTCGCCCAAGGGCTGTAGTTCCAACAGGTCACGCAGGGTGGTAAGAGGCTCGTCTTTCACCATGGCGAGATATGCCTGGTAGGCTTCGTAGTCGTTATTCTGGGCAGCGGCCTGCAGGGCGGTGACGATTCCGGGTTGGAAGGCGTGTGCCTCCCCTTCCTTCTTGTACTTCACCATGCCGAGGTCTGGTAGCCGGGCTGCCATGGTTTCGTATGCACCGGCGTGGCGGGTACGAATATCGGCCTCCAGTTCGGCGAAGCCAATGCCGCCGAGCCTTGCCGGGGTACCGCGGAAGCAGAAGTCGATCACCTCATCGCCGATGCCGAGGGTCTCGAAGATCTGCGCGCCACGATAGCCACTCGCGGTGGAAATACCCATCTTGGCCATCACCTTAAGGAAGCCGTACTCCATCATCGCGATGTAGTTCTGGCGTAACTCCTTTGGCGTGACGGTTTCGAGGCCACGGGTGGCCGAAAGTTGGGCACTGGCATCGAGCGCCAGGCGCGGATGCACCGCCGCCGCCCCGTAACCAACCAACACGGCCATCTGATGCACATCCCAGACATCGCCGGCATCGCAGACGATATCGGCGTTCGGGCGCAGGCCGGCATCAATCAGGTGATGATGGATCGCACCAACAGCCAGCGCCATCGGCACATGGGCACGTTCGGCACCCACGCCGTTATCGCTGAGCAGGATAATGGTGGCACCATAATGCACTGCCGCAATTGCTTCGGCCACCAGTTCGCTCAGGCGGATCTGCAGCGATCCACCTTCCAGCGGGAAAGTCGCATCGAGCGTGACGATCTCCAGGTCATCATTGGCCTTGATCGCCTCCAATTCGTGCGACGCAAGCACAAAGCTCTTCAGATGAACCAGGTGTGCGTGTTGCGGTGTGCGGGCCAGCAAGTTGCCGCGCTTGCCGAGGTACGTGTCCAACGCCATCACCCGGCGCTCCCGCAGCGAATCGATGGCAGGATTGGTCACCTGCGCGAATCGCTGGCGGAAGTAGGCGGTCACTGGCCGGGGCGTGGTGCTCAGCACGGCGAGCGGGGCATCGTCACCCATGCTCCAGGTAGGCTCTTTGCGCTCACCAGCCATGGGATTGATGATCAGGCGCAAATCCTCAGCCGTATAGCCGAACGCCTGTTGCAACTGCACCACCTCGGGAGCGGTTTTGGTGCTGGCGGCGCGAGTTTTGGCATCGGCATCGACCGGCACCGGCAATGGTTCATCGGCGGCAGCAGGTACCTGCAGGGGAATGCGATGCTCTTCCAGCCAGCGCGCATATGGAGCGTTTTCCGCCACGGCGTGCTTGAGTTCGGCGTTGCGCAGCACAATACCGGCATCCGTATCGACCAAAATCATTTGGCCAGGGCCGAGGCGACCACGCTCGATGACCGATGCGGGTTCCAGGGTGACAGTCCCGGATTCGGAACCGCACACGAAGAGGCCATCGCTGGTGATGGCATAGCGCAGTGGGCGCAGGCCATTGCGATCGAGCGAGGCACCGGCAAGCACGCCATCGCTAAAACCGAGCGCGGCAGGGCCATCCCACTGTTCCATAATGCCGGCGTGGTAGTCGTAAAACGCGCGCAACGCCGGATCCATTTCTGGCAGTTGCTCCCACGGCTCCGGGATCGCCATCATCAACGCGTGCGGCAGGGAGCGGCCATTGTGGCGAATCAGCTCAATCGCGGTATCGAGGCTGAGCGAATCGCTGCCCTGCATGGCCACGGGCGGATCGATCGCGATTTCTTCCCCTTCATCCAGCATTGTCAGCTGCGGAGCGCGGGCCCGCATCCAGAGACGATTCCCCTGCACGGTGTTAATTTCGCCATTGTGGGCAATGAAGCGGAATGGCTGCGCGAGGCCCCACGTGGGCTGGGTGTTGGTGCTAAAGCGCTGATGGAAGAGCGCGATGGCAGAAGTCACCCGCTCATCGGCGAGGTCCGGATAAAAGCGGGCCAAATCCTCGGGCAAGCAGAACCCTTTGTAGATAATTGTGCGACTGGAGCAGGACACAGCGAAGAAATCGTCGTCGCCCAGGCCAATGGCCCGCAGCGATCGTTCGATTTCGCGACGCACCAGCATCAACTTGCGTTCGTAATCGCCGGTTTTCATGCCCCGCGGTCGGCTGATCATTACCTGCACGATGTGTGGCAGGGTATCGAGCGCGGCCTTGCCCAGCATCGCTGGATTGGTCGGAACATCCCGCACCGCCAGAACCTGCAAGCCGCGTGCGACCACGGCAGTGGTTACTGCCGCGAGGGCGTCGTCATCGTGACGCGGCAGGAACATCATCGCCACGCCGTATTCACCGGCGGCGAGGTTGCCATGTCCAGCCTCGGCCAGCGCATCGGCGAAGAGCACATGGGGAACCTGGATCATCAGGCCAGCACCGTCGCCAGTGCGGGCATCGGCACCTACGGCCCCACGATGGGTGAGGTTCACCAACCCGGCGAGTGCCTTGTCGATGATCTCCCGGCTGGGTGTGCCATCGATCTTGACGACGAGGCCGACGCCACAGGCATCGTGCTCAAGCATCGGGTCGTATAACGGCCACTGGTGTGATGTCATATCTACTCTCCAAACCACAAGGGGGCGAACTGGAATCCAATTGAGCGCAGAGCACGAACCCATTGGGCTCGCGTCATCGCGGGCTGTTGCTTTGTGATGGAACGGCAATGTTCAGGGGAATCTTCCGTCCAGCCACTGCGTTGTGCCGGGAGTTCTATTGTAGAAAACGCACTACCATTCGTGAAAGTGGCACAATGTCCCGATTTGCCGGGGAGTATTTGGACTCTCGGCACAAAATGATGCATTATGATGAAAATCGGGCATGGTATTTCCGCCCAGTTGACATCACTTATCACCCAAGAGGCAGCATATGTCGTCCACCCCAGACCTTGAGCCGGTATCCGTTCCTCCCTCCAGGGAAGATATCCAGCGCACGATGGATACGTTGAGCGAGCACAATGTGAACCTCGTGCACCTGCAATTCAGCGATATCGCTGGCGGCGGTCGCACGGTGACGATTCCGGCATCCCTGCTCCCACGCGTGTTCAAGCGCGGCTTCCGTTTCGATGGATCGGCGATGACCGGCGGCATGCGCCAGGTGGAAATGGACCTCTTCCTCACGCCCGATCCCACCACGCTGGTGGTGCTGCCATCGCTCCCTGGCCAGCCGGGTAGGGCGCAACTTTATTGCTGGGTGACCCGGCGCGAAGGTCAGCCGTTTGCCGGCGATCCTCGCACCATCCTCCAGCGCCAGCTGCAGCGCGCAGCCGGACTGGGGTTGGATTATCGCGTGGGGATTGAACTGGAGTTCTACCTTTATAAGGGGGATTCGCTGGAAACAGCGGTGCGTGAGGGATCGGATTTCAGCCTCGGCTATTTCAGCGATGGTGCCGTGGGCACCTCGGCTGTGCGCGATGAGATCGTGGCGGCCATGCACGATCTTGGTCTCGGGGTACACGGGGCGCATCACGAAACAGGGCCCGGTCAGCAGGAACTTGACCTCCGCCATTTGGGGGGTATTCTCATTGCCGACCAGATCACCAGCACCCGGCAACTGATTCGGGTGCTGGCGCAGCAGCACGGCATGAAGGTGACCTTTATGGCCAAGCCGTGGGACGATGCGCCGGGGAGTGGGATGCACCTATTCCAACGGCTGCTAAAGTTGGAGAATGGCACCGACCTGCTGGGGTCTCCCAAAGGCAAGGGGCTGAACCCGATGGCCGGGCATATGATCGCCGGCCAAATCCGCCACGCATCCGCGATGAGCGCCGTGCTCAATACCACCGTGAACTCGTACAAACGCCTGTCCGACGGCCATCGCGCTCCGGCGTGGGCCACATGGGCGCGCGTCTCCGAAGCCTCGCTCCTGCGGGTGCCAGCGGTTCCTGCGGGCACTCACACCGATATTGAACTGCGCAGCCCCGATGCGATGGCGAACCCCTACCTGGCAATCGCGGTCGCCCTCGGCGCCGCAGTGAGTGGTATCGAACAAAAGTTCGATCCGCCCGAGCCGTTCGACGAAAATCTCGTGCATTACAACCAGGACGAATACGCCCGCCTGGGCGTGGAACATTTGCCACAAACACT
>DJVD01000207.1 GCA_002440805.1 Chloroflexi bacterium UBA6265 | reverse complement strand
GCCCCCGACCGCCGTGCCGCCGACGGCCGTGCCACCCACGGCTGCACCGGCAAACGTCCCGGCTGTGCAAGATGTGACCGGTGCGGAGCAGGGTGAAGTATTACCAACGGCGGTGCCACCAACGCCCGATCCCGCCAGGCCAACACCAACTCCGCTGGCGGCCCGGCCGACACCGACACCGGTTGTGTATCAGGCTCCGGCATCGGTCGCTACCGCATCGGTGCAGGTTGCCTCCACGCCAGCGCCCCGAACCACGACTCTCCAGTGCGTGGGCGTGATTGGATCGATGGACGACGACGGCGTGCCCGATCGATTGCCGCGCCAACTGCAATATGCTGGCCAGTCCTACGCCTTTACCGGGAGTGTGAACAGGAGCGACGTGGCGGAAACGACGGTCGTCAGCTGTGTCGGTCCGTTCGTGGTTATGGAGGTGGAGGATTCAGATACCTTGTACCTCGGCATCCAGAATGCCGACGAACAGCTCTATGCGTTCGAGCAGACCACAGCATTCACGGTTCAGTCGCAGACGTACGATACCCAGACTCCAGACCGATTGGCGATGCCCGATACGGATTCCGGCCCGGGTGCAACATACCGCGCCACCAGACCATTGATGCCCACCTCGTATTCAAGCGTCAGCCTGGTGTTGTACGTTGCTGATGCCCAGGCGACCCCGCACGATCGCATCCTTGGGCACTCCGTGTCCGCAAATGCGTTCGGTGAATACGTGCCGGAAGGCGCCGCCGAGCAGGCGAGCCAGGAGGTCGTCGACAAGGCCGCCACCTACGGCATTCCGAACCAATTCGTTATCGGAACCCAGCGATACGTGCTGGTAGCCCTATGGACACCATTCGGCACCACCACAAACGGATGGTTGACCCTGTATGGCGTCGATGGCGAGGCCGTACCCGATCAGTTGATTGGTTTGGATCCTCGGCAAACGAATTGCCTGGTGTTCAACAAGGATGATTAGTCGTCGAGAGGCGAACATCATCCGCATGCAGCGAGGGCCGGGGCACTGCCCCGGCCCTCGCTGCAGCGCTTCACACGTAGTTGACTACCGGAAATTGCGGGCGTGCTAAACTAGCGATGACATTGAGGCGATGCTCTTCGCTACGGAACAGCGGACGATCATCGTACCCTCGCTCTTTGCCCCAGATCTCGCTGCCACAGTTGCACGGCGGCGGACGAGGCATCACGAACAATTACTGATTCGTATGAGCGATACCTGATCGGCCACGACCGATCCGAGATTGGCGAGTGCCAGTCGTGCAATAAACAGACCTTTTATCGCATCGTCGGCCGACTTAGCCCGATGGATGGCGAAATTATCGCGTGCGCAACAACGTATGGAGTTCACCACCTTTTGGATAACGACAACAATAACCGAGACGGCAATCAGCCAGATTCAAACGCATCGAAACGAAAAAGCGGATACTGGCAACAGCGCCGGAAGAAGCCCGCGGCAGTTAACGCCGATGGCAGCCCGGTTGAACCTGGTAACGAAAAAACCGCAGAACAGCCACAACCACAGCAGCAACCACGACGACAGCAGCCCCGCCAGCAGCAGGGTCAGCGTCGACGCAAACCTGCTGAAGGTGGCGACCGCCAACGCGGCGGCGAAGTTGGTGGCGGCCGGGCCGAGAATTCCGCCCGTGCAGAGGGTTCCCCGCGCGGCGATGCTGGCGAGCGCCGCCAGGGTCAGGGCGGCGAGCAACGCCGGCAACCGGCAGCTGCGAATCGCCCCCGACGTCCGCGGCGTGAAGAGGAAGCTCAGCCACGCCAGCAGCATCCACGCCATCATTCGCCCAAGAGCGGTTTCGCCGCCGCTGGCCCGATTGGCACGGATACACTGCGCGTCATTCCGTTAGGCGGCGTCGGCGAAGTCGGCAAGAACATGACCGCGGTTGAGTGTGGCAACGATATTGTGCTGCTCGATGCTGGTGGAAAGTTTCCGGAAGAATCGCAGCGCGGCATCGACCTGATCATCCCGGACATCACATTCATCCTGGATCGCCGCCGCAATTTCCGCGGCATCCTCATCACACATGGTCATGAAGACCACATTGGTGGTTTGCCGTACATCCTGCCCCAACTGGAGCAGAAGGGCGAGAAGATTCCGATCTATGCCCCGGCCCTGGCCATCGGTTTCATTCAGCGCAAGTTGGAAGAAGCCCGGATGGACGACAAGGTGGAACTCCACACAGTCAAGGGTGGCGATCGCGTGAAGCTGGGCCAAATCGAGGCTGAGTACATTCACGTCACACACTCTATCCCCGATGCCTGTGCTGTGGCACTGCATACCCCGGTCGGCACGATTGTCGATACCGGTGACTTCAAGTTCGATCCCACCCCGGTGATGGGCAAGCCGACCGACGAGCGTCGCTTCAAGCGACTCGGCGACGATGGAGTCCTCGCCCTGTTCTCGGATACGGTCCGCGTTGAAGTGGATGGCAGTACACCATCCGAGGCCGTGGTGCTGGAAACCATGGACGAGGAGATTCGCACCGCCAAGGGCCAGGTATTGATCGCCACGTTTGCTTCCAATGTCAGCCGGATCCATATGGCGATGCTGGCCGCGCGCAAGTACGGCCGCAAGGTCGCTGTGGCCGGTCGCAGTATGGAGCAGAACTCCCGTGTTGCCGAGGAACTCGGGTACCTGGATAACGAAGATGGACTGCTCGTTTCGCTCGAAGAGCTTAACCGGATGCCGAAAGAGAAGCGCGTCATCGTGGTCACCGGATCCCAGGGCGAAGCCAGCGCGGCCCTCAGCCGGATCGCGGCAGGCGAGCATCCAAAGATCCGCGTTTCACGTGGCGACAAGATCATCGTTTCCGCCACCCCGATTCCGGGCAACGAGGATACCGTCAGCCACACCATCAACAACCTGTTCAAGCAGGGGACGGATGTGGTGTATAGCGGTCGCAATCGCGGCGTTCACGTTTCCGGCCATGCCGGTCGCGATGAACTGCAGAAGATGATCAGGTTGCTGCGACCCAAGTACACGGTGCCGATCCATGGTGAGTTCCGCCATATGGCGCTGTATCGCGACCTCTGTGTGGAAACTAACATTCCACGTGAGAACGTGATGCTGCCGGAGATCGGTGGCGTGATCGAGTTCACCAAGGACGGCGCAGGCCAGAAGGGTCGCGTGCCGAGTGGGAACATCCTCGTGGATCGTCTCGGCGATCGTGGCAACCCGCAAACGGTGTTGCGTACGCGTGAAAACCTCACGGACGACGGATTCGTGGTGGTGACACTCATCCTTGATCGCTCCACAGGTGAGCTTGTGGCTGGTCCGTATCTCGTCGGAAAGGGCCTGTCAAAGGATCTCAACAATGGCGCGCTGAAGGAGGCCGAGAACGAACTTCGCCGCATGTTGTCTCGCCAAAAGGATGGATCGCCGCTCTACGGCTTCATTGTCCAGCGAGCCAAGGAAACGGTGGGCCGGGCGCTGTATCGCCATTCGCGAACCAGGCCGCTCATCCTGCCGATTGTGACCGAACTCTAGTCATCAGGGCCCCGATTCGTTCGGGGCCTTGCTGCATCCATTTCGCCCTCCCGGTTCTGGAGATCGACCATGATTGACCACCATCGCCCGATGTACCACTTGTTGCCACCGGCCAACTGGATGAACGATCCCAACGGACTTATCCAGCACAACGGCGTATTTCACGTGTTCTACCAACACAACCCCTATGGAGCGTTGTGGGGAAATATGAGTTGGGGGCATGCCCGCAGCAGCGATCTGGTGCATTGGGAGCACCTGCCGCTGGCGATTGTGCCAGATAGCGATGGCCCGGATGCGGACGGGTGCTACAGCGGTGTGCTGGTGGAGCACGATGGCACGCCCACGATGGTGTACACCGGCGTAAGGAAGCCAGATGAGTTGTGTTGCCTGGCATTTCCCGAGGATGATGAGCTCTTAAGCTGGCGGAAATTCGATGGCAATCCGGTGATATCCGGCACACCGGATGGCGTTCCTGTCACCATCTTCCGGGATCACACGCTATGGCGCGAGGGAGATACCTGGTACATGGGAGTAGGCTCGGGGATTGAGAAACTTGGGGGAGCAGTGCTGTTATATCGCTCTAATGATCTCAAGACCTGGCAATATCTCCATCCGCTTGCCATCGAACAGCCAGAACTGAACGAAGCCGGAAAGCTTGTCAGCACTGGCTGGGAGTGCCCCGACTTTTTCTTCCTGGGTGGTGATGCCGTGCTGCTGGNNGATTTGCCGCTTCCAGCAAAGGGTTGGTGGATGCTGGCGATGTCCTTTACGCCCCGCAGACCTTTGCGGCAGCCGACGGTCGCCGACTGCTCTTTGGCTGGTTGCGAGAACTGCGATCGGATCAGGACCAGGTGGCGGCCGGCTGGAGCGGGGTAATGAGCCTGCCTCGTGAGGTGATGCTGCGGGAAGACAATACGTTGGCGTTCCGACCAGCGGCGGAAGTGACGCAGTTGCGTGGTGAGCGACAGGATCACCTCATTCCGGGCGGAGCTGTGTCCACATCGTCCGCGTGCGAACTTCGCCTCACGCTTCCCGATATGCCCGCAGGCGAAGTACGACTCACCTGGGCCGATGTCCTGACGGTCAGCACTGATGGCACCGCGTTGCATCTGGTCACAGGGGATCGCCATTCGGTTGGCACTATCACGGGTGATCCGCTTGCCAACTTCGACCTGAGGGTGTTTATCGATCNNAGCCAGCTGGAACGTGTGTGAACTCACCTTGCCAAACGACATGGTGGCCTCGGTCAGCGTGTGGAGCATTGCGTCCATCTGGAACTGATCAAACAGCAAAGAGCGGCCAGATACTCATGATCTGGCCGCTCTTTGCTGTTTGTCTTGAGTTACTAAACCTGGTCGCCGCATGGGACTTCGATCCATGCGTCCGCCCAGCTCGAAAGGGCCGAAATCACGTTGTTCAGTTCATGACCTTTTTCGGTCAGGCGATATTCGATCCGCACCGGTGTTTCAGGATGCACCATCCGGGTGACGATACCCGTCGATTCGAGTTCCTTCAATCGCTCCGAAAGCAGTCGATCGCTAAGACCCGGCACCGCATGGATGATATCGGTGAACCGGGTGGCTCCCATTAACATTGCACTGAGGATTGCCCCAGTCCAACGACGACCTACCAGTTCCACCGCGCAATGGAATTTGGGACACACGCTCAGATGTTCAGTTTGGGGTACCGTTGCCATGATTTCAGCTTTGCCTCCGCTGCCAAATAGTTGAGGTTATTATACAAGGTAAGTGGCTTCCGTGCACGGTCAGGCTGTAAGGTTAAACGGCAGCGTGTGCGTTTCGTATCTGTGTGATGGCGTCGTTGTCATTCTCGTCCCATGGCAGATCCTGTCGAATCAGCGTTTCGGTCTCCATAAACGCCTTGTGCATTTCGCTGTTTTGGTCGGCAACCGGATTCAACGGCCCTATTTGGGTTGCGTGTTGCATGAGAACCGCGAACTTTTGCGCCGCCACGCTACTGGTGTTAATCCAGTGGGTGATATCGGCGGCCNNGGGCTGCCCAATGTCTCGAACCGTTCGAGGGGGGCGTTGTAGAACGGGCTCTCCGGGTTCACCCTGCCGGCAATCATGCGCTCGCGCGAGGCTGCCACGTGGTAAAAGGCCTCAATCTGCCAGGGATCGCCGATGCCAGCGTCATCTCCTCCCGCTGCCTCCAGGACAGCGCGGTCAGTCACCTTGCCAATGCGAATATGGTCAGGATGTCCATACACGCCGTCCGGCCCGAACCCGATCACCACATTGGGCTGCAGTTCGCGGATCGCCGCTACCAGAAATGCAGTCACTTCGTCCTCGTCGGCCTGGACCAGGCAGCGAGGATCGTCGTTTTCGGGCGTTCCAATCATGCCGGAATCCCGATAGGGCAGGATGCGCAGCTCATCGAGTCCGGCCAATTCCATGGCGCGTCTTAATTCGAGTTCACGGCGGGCCGCCAATGATGCGCGCGTGGCCAGCTTCTCGTCGCGAATCATCCCGACTTCGCCACGTGTAGCGCAGATGTATCCGGTGCGAAATCCCATCTGCTGAGCCAGCAGCATGGTGCCCGCGTGGCCAAAAGATTCATCATCCGGGTGCGCGAGAATGTAGAGGACATCCAATTTCTGAGTCATGAAATCTCCTGCTCCCATTGTGATAATGCTCTTTCCAGAGCATCCTGTCGTGCCCGCGCTTTTCGATACACGGCCGTAGCGCTTGCGTCTGGAACATACCGTTGGCGTACATTGATCTCCGTGCGGATATCGGGAATGACCTTGGCAGCCTGAAGGGCGGCGATTGCCGCGCCACGTGCGGACGCTTCCATCCGTGAGTGTAGCGCGGAAATCCGATGTCCCAACGCATCAGCGGTGATCTGCATCCACAATGGCGCCTGCAACAGCGCGCCACCATTTGCCATGATGTCGTGCTGGTCGGCGGCGAAGAGCGATACCGAGTCGTAGACGCTCGCGAAACGCAGCGCGGTCGCCTCCAGCAGTGCGCGGTGGAGATGTGACGGCGAGGTATCGAGCGTCATGCCGGTAATGGTGCCGCCGACTGCGTCCTGCCAGCTTGGCGCACGCTCACCAGCGAAGAACGGCAGCACGGTGAGCCCGTGGCTATCCGGGGCAATTCGGGCCGATGCCGCCATGGCAGACTTGTGGTCTTTCTCGCCGGTGACCCCGGAAAGCCAACTCATCATGTTGCCGCCATTGCTGAGGGCTCCACCGATGACTTCTGTCTCTGCATCCACCAGGTAGCGAAAAAGCGATGGTGGCAGCCGCGTGTCGGTAGATAGGGATCGTACCAGCCGGATTGCGCCACTTGTGCCGATGGTGAGTGCGATGCGATCGTCGCCAACTGCACTGGCTCCGATATTGGCAGCAGCACCGTCGCCAATAGCCGGATACCAGGTCGCATTCAAACCGGGTGGGATCAAATCGGGATGGACGGCTTCAA
>DJVD01000285.1 GCA_002440805.1 Chloroflexi bacterium UBA6265 | reverse complement strand
TGATCCGGGATTTCACCGTACCGACGGCGATACCAAGGATTTGGGCGATTTCGTCATACCCGTAGCCCTGCACATCACTCAGCACGATGACGGCTCGCTGGTCGTCGGGCAGGCTGGCCAGTGCCCCCTCCAAAAACGCGCTTATTTCCCCGCGGGTGGAGTAGATTTCCGGCTGCTCGGCTACCTGCACCTGGGTGGTCCACTCCGGCTCGGATTCGAACGGCTGGGCATCCAGGCTCTGGGCCGGCCGTCGGGCCCGGGAACGCAGGATATCGTAGGTGCGGTTGGTGGCTATGCGGAGCAGCCATGGCCGCACAATACCGCCGCGGAAACTATCGATAGCGTTCCACGCGCGCACAAAGGCATCTTGTGTCGCATCCTCGGCAAGCTGGGGATCGCGCAGCATCCGCAGGCAGGTGGCATACACCGCGCGNNTGATGTCGCTCCACAATGGCGTTGAACGCATTCAAATCGCCTTGCTGTGCCAGCAAGACGAGTTTCTGGTCTTCTTCATTTGGATCTGGATCCACAACCTGGTCGATCAAACGCACATCACCTGAATACGAAGGACGCTCGGCGGAACTCTACCGATATTAACACGGTACGGGAGCCATCGGTTTCCAATGGCAGATATTGACAACACCCTACGCTCGGCGACGATGAACCAAACGACGACGACGAGCAAAAGGAGCATCCATGAGCTGGAAAGAAGATCTCAAATCGCGNNGAACACGTCGATGAGTTGCTGGAGTTGCTTCGCATCCCGAGCGTGAGTACCTCACCCGAGAACAAGCCTGATATGCAATCGACTGCCGAATGGGTGGCGGCTCGCATGGAGCGCGCGGGTGTGCCCGAGGTGCGTATCGCCCAATCAGCCGGGCACCCTGCCGTGCTGGGCCGATGGCATGTTTCCAACGACCAGCCCACCATCCTGATCTATGGNNTATGGCCATTACGATGTGCAGCCCGCCGAACCGCTTGAACTGTGGGAATCGCCACCATTCGAGCCGAAAGTGGACGGCGATATCATTTACGCCCGAGGATCGTCGGATATGAAGGGCAACCTGCTCACAGTTCTGCAGGGTATCGAGGCGGTAGCGGGCGCCAATGGCGGCACGTTGCCGATTAATGTCAGCTTCATTTTTGAGGGCGAAGAAGAGATTGGAAGCCCGAACCTCGTGCAGATCATCCGCGAGAACCGGGACATGCTCGCGGCCGACGCTGTGATCTCTGCCGATGGCGGCCAGCACGGACCCGACACCCCCAGCATGGGTGTGGCACTGAAGGGTCTCACCGGCCTGCAGATTAACCTCACTACGGCAAATACCGACATGCACTCGGGTGCATACGGTGCCTATATGCCCAACGCCGTCCAGCGGCTGGTTAAGTTGGCCGCGACATTCCACGATGACGATGGCCATGTGTTGGTAGAGGGCTTCTACGATCGGGTTCGTGAACTCACCCAGGCTGACCGCGATGAAATGGCCGCGTTGCCCATAGATGAGGCCGAAGAAAAGGAATCGATGGCGGTGACGGCGTTCTTTGGCGAATCCGGCTACACGCCGCGTGAGCGTCAATGGGCCCGGCCAACGCTTGATATGAACGGCATCTGGGGCGGCTTCCAGGGCAGCGGCACCAAAACGGTGACGCCCGCGAAGGCCCACCTCAAGATCACGTGCCGACTCGTCCCCGACCAGGATCCGAAAGAGATTCAGCAACTGTTAGTGGCACATTGTGAAAAGCACGCCCCTGCAGGCGCAACCATTGACGTTCAACTGGGGCAGGGTAGTGCGCGTCCTTATGCCGTTGATCGAAGCCATCCTGTGTACAAGGCGGTGGAGGCGACCCTCACTGAGCTGTACGGCACCGAACCGGTGATTGTGCGCACGGGCGGTACGGTGCCAGCGACCGGTATCTTCCAGGATGAACTCGGCCTGGAAACAATTACCCTGGGCTGGGCACAACACGGAAGCAAAGCGCACGCGCCAAACGAATGGCATAGCATCGCGGCACATTTGCGTGGCCGGGAAGGGTACGCTCGATTGCTGGAGCTCCTGGCTCGCTAGATTTTGATTCACACCTGGGGGCCGGAATCCGTTAAGGATCCCGGCCCCGCTTTGTTGCAGAATTGATATACAACGCCGCGGTACCACGATAATGCTGCCACGCTGGCCACACTACACTTGGCTAGATCGATACCCGGAGCCAGAGTTTGTGGTGCAATCGGGCCGGCAGGGTGCTATCCAACATGTCGTCTTACGAATTCTTCGGTAGAGCAATACACGACGACGGCTTCTCGTTTGAAATGGAGCCGTCCGATTCGCCATCGTTGCGTCGATTGGCGATTATTGCCGCGTACGAGGCTGCATTGGCGGTAGCTTCCGAAGTTCGGATTGAAACCGTGCTGCATCGCATCGTCGAAATGAGCCGTTCTGTGGCCGATGCCAACTATGCGGCAATTCAGCAGTTCACTGAACCGGGCGAAGAACCTCAGCTCGTGTGCTCCCTCTCCGAAGATGCGCCTGCAGACCTTGAGCCGAAGCTTGTTGAACTGGTTACGGGCCTGCCGCACATCTCCAGCGCAATGCTGATGCCGAGGCTGTCCCTGCTGCCGGGAGATTGTACGGGTAACGTCTTTGCCGACCAACCCGCGATGATCGTTCCCATTGCCAATAGCAATCGGCAGCTTGGCACCCTGGTATTAGTGGGAAGCAGGGACGGACAAGCGTTCGAAACCGACGATCTCGTTGCCATTCGCCTGCTCGCCGAGCACGCCGCAGCGGCCATTGATCGCGCCCACATGTTTGGCATCGCAGAAATGCGCAATGAGCGGGCGCACGAACAGTTGCTTCAGTTGCGCGAAGTGCTTGATAACCTTCCCGCGGGCGTGCTGGTGATCCAGCCGCCGGACGCATGGATTCAAATGACCAATAACTCGGCGCTGGAGATGATTTTCGGCAGCGCCGGTCCCGCCACGTCCATTCCAGTTATCTTCCGTGATTTCACCTGGGAAGGCTCAGACGGGAAGGAGTTGCCGCGGGCACTTCATCCGGGCATGGTGGCCCTGCGCGGCGAGCGGGTAGGCAACCGGCAACTCACACTGGTGAATGCCCACGGACACCGGATTCCGGTTTTGGTGCAAAGCGCGCCGGTGTTTTCCTCGCAAAACGAGGTGGTCGGGGCTGTGGTCGTCTTTCAGGATGTGTCGCGCATGCGGGCCGCCGAACAGATCAAGGACGATTTTCTCTCGCTTATTTCTCACGAGTTCCGCACGCCACTGACCGCGATTCACGGCGGTGCCCTTTTGCTGGAGCAACAGTGGTCCGAACTGGATGATGGTACCCGCCGCGAACTGCTGCACGACATCAGCACCGAGAGCTCTCGCCTCGATCGGATGTTGGGCAACCTGCTGAGCGTGGCGGAGATCATGGCAGGTCGATTCCAGGGTGAAACCGAACCCATTGTGGTCGAACCACTGGTTCGCGAACTGATCGAGGAATTTAACGATCGTACCCCCAATCACACCCTGACCTGGCAGGTCGACGCTGGATTGCCGTTGGCTGAAGGCGATCCGGCCTGGCTTTCCCAAATTATGCGCAACCTGTACGAAAACGCGATTAAGTACTCGCCCGGCGGTGGCGATATCCGGACGCATGCGTTCCAGGAAGGGAACTGGATCAAGATCAGCGTGGTCGATTCCGGTCTCGGCATTTTGGCCGAGCATGTTCCTCACGTTTTCGAACGTTTCCGCCGGCCAGGCGCCGATCCGACGGTTCGCGGCATGGGACTTGGACTCTATCTCAGCCGATTGCTGGTGGATGCAATGGGCGGCAAGATCAGCGCCGAGTCGGATGGGCCCGGCACCGGCTCGAAATTCACTGTCGAACTTCCGGTCGTCCAGGAATGGGACGGCGATGACCACCTCGAAGGAGCACTGCATGCCTAAGAACCTGATTCTTGTTGTCGATGATGAGCCCCCCATAGTCCGCCTGGTGAAAGCGAAGCTCCGGGTAGATGGATACGAGGTGCTCACGGCATCGGCAGGTGAAGAGGCACTGGAGATCCTTTCCCAGGAATCGCCGGATTTGGTGGTTCTTGATGTGATGATGCCGGATATGGATGGCTTCGAAACGCTGCGCCGCATTCGCCAGCTCAGCAATGTGCCGGTAGTGATGCTGACAGCCCGTGGCAGCGATATGGATAAGCTCAAGGGTTTGCAGAGTGGCGCCGACGATTACATCACCAAGCCATTTTCCCCGCGCGAGCTGGTGTCGCGCATCAAGGCCGTGTTGCGCCGCCGTGCGCCGCAGATGACCGACGAGCTGGTGGAAATCAACGGCTTGCGGCTCGACCCCGCCAGCCATCGCGTGCAGGGCCGTGGCCAGGCACTGGAGCTGGGACCGACCGAATTTCGCCTGCTGCATTTCTTCATGACGCACCCCGAGCGTGTCTATTCACGCACCCAGTTGCTCGATCAGGTCTGGGGCGAC
>DJVD01000124.1 GCA_002440805.1 Chloroflexi bacterium UBA6265 | reverse complement strand
TACAGTTTCCAGATCGAAACCACCTGGCGCGCGCAGCGTCACGGTGCCCATATCGAACAGGTGCCGATTGTGTTTCACGATCGCGTGGCCGGGGCCAGCAAGCTCAGCCGGGCGGTTGTGTTCGAGGCCGCCTTTGTGGTGTGGAAACTGCGGATGCGCCGCTAGCGCCCAGCCATCACCCGATCGACGCTGGCGCGAATGTTGGCCTGGAACGCATCAACGCCAAACCCGGCCGCATGCTGCTGAATCCGCGCCGAATCCCACACCCGATCCTGCAACAGGAGCGCCACGAGTTCGTTCTCGTCGGCCGGATCAAAGTGCCAGCCGGTAACACCATCGATCACCGATTCGAGCGCACCGCCGGCGCCAGCGGCAATCACCGGTCTCCCTGCGGCTTGGGCTTCCACGGCCGTCATGCCAAAATCCTCGACACCCGGCAAGATCAACGCCTTGCACCGCTGCATGTGATCGACCACGGCAGCGTCGGACAATTCTCCCAAAAACTCCACCGTTGACCCAGCCATGGCCCGGAGTTCGGCTTCGGCGCGGCCACTGCCAATCACTTTCAGGGGCACGTTTGCAGCCGTGCTGGCCCGTACCGCCCGATCGATCCACTTGTGCGGAACCAATCGACTCACCACCAAATACCAGTCTTCTGGTTGCACATTCGTGGCAGGACGGAACCGCTCACTATCGATCGGCGGATAGATCACCTCGGCATCGCGGTCATACACGCGTCGAATCCGGTCCCGCACGGCATTCGAGTTGGCGATGAAATGCGTGACGCGCTTCGCGGCACGTTGGTCCTGGTAGCGCAGTGCCGAGAACACGCCATTCGCCAGGGGCCGGAGTGCTCCCATCCTGGCGGCGCCGAGATAATCGCGGTCGCCGTACAGGAAGCGGGCGGGGCTATGGCAGTAACTAATCAGCGGCACATCGGCCGAACGCGGCGCTGCGTGGTGACTCCAGGCCGAAGAATCGGCGATTACCACGTCTGTTCCCGCAGGAATCATCTTGCCCAGGCCGGAGAAAATCTGCGGATAGAACGGCGTCCACAGCCGATGGGTTTGCTCGGCTCCGGGAAGTTTGGCGATTGGGCTGGTGCGGATATCCCAGCTGCGAAGGTCGTCCGGCAGGTGGTCGGCATCGTAGAGGCTGGTGAATACTGGCGCTTGCGGGTACATCCGGTGCAACACTTCCAGCACGCGTTCGGCTCCACCGTACTGGGTGAGATAATCGTGAACCAGCGCGACCTGCACGGCGAATCCTTTGGCGAGGGGAATGCGGACTCTCTTCGTCCTCAACTGCGTCTATTATGCCCACACAAGGGGGAGGACGCATGCTCGACATCAGTAAACGCGAAGCACAGGCCCTGGCTACGATCGCCAGCCGCCTCGATCGAACCGACATCCATCGTGCCATCACACCCGACGATGTGCTGGACACGATCAAGCACCTCGGCATGATTCAACTGGATACCATTTCGGTGGTGAGCCGCAGTCACGAAACCGTACTCTGGAGTCGACTGGGTAACTACAACCTGGATCACCTCACCACGCTATTTACCGGTAAACGCGAACTGACGGAATACCTCACCCATGCAGCCGCCTTAACACCCACCGCCTACCTGCCGTTGGTGCGGGGAATGATGGATCGATACAAGGCATCGCTCGATCGCGCGATTCATCAGCCGGAAATGGCGGCCATGGCCGCCCGTGTGATGGAGCGGGTCGAACGGGAAGGTGCCGTCAGTTCGCGCGATTTCGAGGCCCAGCCGGATGCGCAGCGACAAGGCCAGTGGGAGAGCTGGTACGGCAACAAACCCGAACGGGAGGTGTTGGCGAGCCTGTGGGCGCATGGCGATTTGCTCATTGCCCTGCGCGATCGTTCATTTACCCGATGGTACGATCTCCCGGAACGTGTGGCTCCTGCCACATGGAATGCCGAACCACCTGATCCCCACGGTCTTCCCGCCATCCTGCTCCGCCACGCCATGCGCGCCCTGGGTGTAGCCACCGCCCCCTGGCTCACCGATTACTGGCGCACCGGTGGCCGGGCCTATGTGCCGAACGCGCGGGTACGTCGCGAAATGGATGCGCTGGTCGCGGGGGGTGAGGTGGTTCCGGTAAGCATTGAAGGGATCACTGATGCCGCCTGGCTTGATTCCCGGTACCTGCCGACGCTGGAGGGTTTACGTAAGCGTACGGGCTGGCCGACGAAAACGACCTTCCTTTCGCCCTTCGATAATCTCATCTGGAAGCGCGATCGCATGGAAAAGCTGTGGGACATGCACTACCGGCTGGAGATTTACACGCCAGCGCCAAAACGGGAGTTTGGCTACTACACCATGCCGATTTTGCACCGGGGCAAACTGGTGGGCCGGATCGATCCCTCGATGAACCGGAAGGAAGGGATACTGATGATCCGATCGATTCACCTGCAGCCTGGAGTGAAATCCACGCCTGCCCTGGCCCGTGCCATCGCCAAAACGCTGGACGAATTCACCGCATTCCTCGGCGGCACCGACTGGAGCATCGTCCATACCGATCCGCCGGAACTTGGCCGCGAGATTTACCGCAGCTAGCGGTCAGGAATCCTGAATCTCAAAGCCATCGAAATCGTCCTCTTCCAACTGGAACAGGTCGCGATTTGGCGTGAGCGTAAATGCCGAGAAGGTATAGGGCTGACCGGCCGGGGTGCGGCCGTGGCGGATTTCGCGTTCCAGGATCGCCGGTTCCCGATTGGCCAAATCGTTCAACAGGCTGCGTATTTGCGATTCGTTGAGGCGAGGAAGCGCGCTGGTTTGCAGCAACTTGCTCAGCACCTTGCGGAAGGTGAAATAGCGCAACTTCGGATCCTGGCTCAATTCCTCCAAAACCTCCAGAAGCGCCACCCGTTCCTCGGCCTGCAACGATTCCAGTCGCACCGCGCCGGTTGGCTGCATGGCCTCGTCTTCATCATCGATTTCGTCTTCAACCTCGCCATTTGAGGAAGGCAGGCTGGCGAAACTGTTACCCCCGGAGGTGGTGAGCGTGACAACACCCGATTGTTGGGCGTTTTCCATAAACACGCTGAAGGGCACGCCGAAGGTCGCTCGCGGCTTGAGGCCGTGATCCGTGCCCAGCCAGTGGCCTATTTCCTGATAGAGCATCGGCTCCCCATCGCCGCGCGTTTGCAGCACATGGCGCAACTGTTCGAAGGCCGATTGCGGGATATTGGCGCTGCGTGGCTGGTTGGCAACCGGTTGAGCCTGTTTGGTGCCCGGGCGAGTATCGCGAACGGTGCGCGATCGCACCGACGG
>DJVD01000155.1 GCA_002440805.1 Chloroflexi bacterium UBA6265 | reverse complement strand
GAAGAGTACGTCGTGGATGTTGATCCGCGCGACCGCGTGTTGGATGCGCTGAACCAGGTGAAGTGGTATCAGGACGGCACCCTCACCTATCGACGTTCCTGCGGTCATGGCATCTGCGGCTCCGATGCGATGCGCATCAACGGTCGTAATCGCCTCGCCTGCAAGGTGCTCATGCAGGACCTCGGCAAACGCGTGACGCTCGAGCCACTGATGGGCTTCCGCATTGAGAAAGACCTCCTGGTCGATATGGACCGCTTCTTCGACCAGTACAAATCGATCAAGCCATACCTGATTGCGGACGAAACGCCAGCCCATGGGGAGCGATTGCAGAGCCCGGAAGCTCGCCACGTGTTCGATGACACNNGACACCACCAAGTGCATCCTGTGCGCCGCCTGCACCACCAGCTGCCCGGTCACCTGGATGAGCGACGACTTTGTAGGACCCGCTGCCATCGTCAACGCTCACCGGTTTATTTTCGATAGCCGCGATACGGCGGGAGTCGAACGCCTGCAAATCCTGAACAAGGGCAGCGGCGTTTGGCGCTGCCGCACCGTCTTCAACTGCACCGATGCCTGCCCGCGCGATATCAAGGTGACAGAGGCCATCGAGCAGGTGAAGCGCGCGCTGATCTTCGGGGACGCGTAGCGCCATGGACTGGCTCACCACCCGCCCTACTCCCGATACCGCCAATCACTGGCTGGCACTTCTCAGCCTTGCCTTGTTTG
Organism: Chloroflexi bacterium UBA6265; assembly: GCA_002440805.1. Lineage (GTDB taxonomy): Bacteria > Chloroflexota > Chloroflexia > Thermomicrobiales > UBA6265 > UBA6265. The sequence continues at coordinate 2,300 of DJVD01000155.1, read as the reverse complement.
CGCTGGGTGTTATCGCCGCAGGCGTCATTAGCAGCCGGCCGAATTTGCCTCCGTTTAACGGTCGGCAAACGCACAAGTTCGTCAGCCGTGCGAGCAGCATTATTGGCTGGATCAGTGGCATTGGCCTTTTCTTTGGAATCATTCGCCTTCTGCAGATCGATCCCGCCACGCTTGGCCGACCAATCTGGATCGTGCTCACATGGATCGCAATGGCTGCAGCCGCCGCGTGGATCTACATGAAAGCCGGCCCCGATCGCGAGTTGCGCAAGGCGAATGAGCGGCGTCTTCCGGCTCGCAAACCTGCCAAGGTAGCTCCCAACGGGACGATTCGCAGGTAGATCCAGGATAAGCAAAACGGCGGATTCCATAATGGAATCCGCCGTTTATGTTTGCGATGATAGCCGTGCACCCTCTGTCGACAAGAACCTTCCAGCTTATACCCGGTCGTGAGCTCCCATCGGGAAACCTCACATCACCCGAAGAGTGCCGCTTAAGGCTGCTACCTTCCGGTCCTGACCTGATTCACAGTTCCCCGCCGTGTGAGCCCCAATGTTCAACACCCCGTGCCGGAACAGTCCTGAAAGGCCGAGCCTCGAGAGGGAATTCAACCCCGCTGGAGCGGGTTGCGGGTACAGGGCACCGCTAACTCCCCATCTAGCACGACTGGCCAAAGTATAGACGGTTGGGGTCACAGTTCCAAACGGAACCGGGCTCCAAAATCTAGGCGCTATACGAATCAACAGCCCGCACCACGAGTCGGCCGAGATCGCGAATTTGTTGCATGCGCGGGCCAATTACATTAATGAGATACTCTCGGGCCCTGCCATCGCCAAAGGTGATCAAATGGATCTCGAGACCCATCCGGGTCAACTCCCTCGCGATGACTGTGCCCGTACCGAGATCGATGCGCAATGCATCCAACACCATCACATCAACTTCGGCGAGCGAGAACACCATGGAATCCTGCAGCCACAAGGTGACTTCGAAAATGTCATCCTCGACATCCACATCGCCGACAAGTCGAAAACGGGGATCATCATGGAGGTAAGCCGGGATAATACTGGCTGCCTCTTCCGTTTCTTCGGCGTCGGCATCCCATTTCCACAGGTAGTGATTGCGTACTACATCGCGGATTTGCAGAAACACGTCCATATCCAGCACTGGCACTGCCGGTGCTGTGGTGGTTTCCGTGGTCTGGTCATTGTCGGCGGGTAGGTTCATATCCTGTTGCTCGCGGTCTTTCACTACATCGTCTCGTATACTACTCAGATACAACCCGTGGGTTATCTGGAGTTAGGGGTAATTGCATGCCATCGATAATTGAGCGTATCACCGGCCGAAAAGTGAAGGATTCCGGTACACCGGTATGTCCGGAACATGGTGTCGAACTCTTGATGCGCGGCAAGCTTGGGCGACCGGCGCGATTCGCCGATCAAACGGCCAGCGAATACAAACTTCTCTTCGTGTGCCCGATTGCCGATTGTGATTACCAGGAAGCCCGCTCCGTACTTCGTAACCAGGCGGCGGTACCGGGAGCGCAGCCAGCCCGACCACGATTCTCTCGCCGCAACGACTAACAATCACCTAGCCAATATTCTCGCCCTGATAGCGACCGCGATACCCATCGGCGGTCGCTTCGCTCATGCCGAAGAACACCAACTGCATCACGCGGGCGTCCTTTTGCACACGGAACCCGGCAGGATTCTCGACCACCAGCATGCTGGTAGAACGACCATTATATCCGGCATCCCACACTGCCGTAACGATACTGACGCCACACCGGGCCAGACTACTTCGCGGGCGGCCCAACGCCATCAGGGAGACAGGAATATCTACCACTTCGTTATAGACGATATGGTAGATGCCCGGTGCCAGCATCAGCCATCCATTGGCATCGAATTCCAGCGGATCAAGATCGGGTAAAACTCGGTCAGCCGAATCAACGCCTATCGCACCCTGGCCGTTGTGGTGTGCCACCTCGCGCAAGGTGAGGTCGATCCCGTTGGGCTGGATCTGGTTGTCGAGGTCAATGAACCCGGTGATCAGCGGGTGATCGCTCTCGATGAGTGCTCTAAGTTGTTCGCGGCTGAGGGCGCCGGCAAGCGAAGGATTTGGCGATGTCATCGGGGATCTCCGTCAATGTAGAACGTGCGTATCAACGTACTAGGATACGGCAAAGGCGCGAAGGACACCGGCCGGCTTTGACCCGGTTATGCAACTGTGAAAGAATCGATCTATGTGCGCCAACCGTCGGCAGGTGAGGGAACCGATTCGTGCCAGTCAACAACGCGTTCTCTACC
>DJVD01000158.1 GCA_002440805.1 Chloroflexi bacterium UBA6265 | reverse complement strand
GGCACCTACTTTGGTACTGAGGGCAAGATCGAGGGCTTCGAAGTTAACGGCGAGGAACTGGATTACCCTGAGCGACCACTTTCCGATGAGGTCGGCGGCGGCGTGAAGGGCGCGCAAATGACCTTGCCGCACGTGAAGGGCGCCCATCGCGATATCGAAGAGCAGCATGTGTTTGAGGATGTCGCCCAGCTGATCGACTGGGTGCGCGATGATGTCGCCAGCCCGGTCACAGCCGATCGCGCCCGCCACGTGATCGATATCATCGAATCGTCGTTCCGCGCCGCCGAAACCGGCCAAACACAGGAACTGACGACCACCTTCGAGCAATAGAACCCGGAACAACGCAAAGCCCCGGCCAGGAATGGACGGGGCTTTCTGTTTGTCCCGAATCAAGAACCAATTCGATCGCGGGGTACTCGCGCAAGCATGCCGGATTCTGCCGACCAGCACCGTATACTCGAAATCAAACCCTGATTCGCGCGATGTTGTGGAGAATTCGTCATGAAGAAGCTTGCCAGCCTTCTCGTTTTCGTCATGTTCATGTCGTCGGTTGGGTACGCCGCTGCCGATGATGTCACCGTCTCCGATCCGTTCCCGGAAGGATCGATTTTCAATCCGGTGGAAAGCGCGGACACCATTATTTTCGCCGATGTACGCGCCACAATCGTTTCCAACGAGACAAATGTGGATGGCAAACAAATCGTGCAGCTGGAAATCGTCAACGGCTCGCGCGTGTCGCTGGGCATTGAGCCGCGTCAACTCACCAGCTTTGCCGAAGGTCGATTCGGCAGCGATGGCACCACCGAGGGCGATGATGACCGGTTCCATGTCACATCAATGGACACGGCCGATGGCACCGCTACCACCGCCTACGAGTGGTACATGGTGCTTAATCCAGGCGGAACCGGCACGGTGACACTGGAAATGGACGCCGGAATGGAGATGATGTGCTTCCAGCCCTTCGCTGCCGAATTCGCCGGATTGACGGATGAATCGGTCGGCCGCATTCACGGTTGCTGGTTGCTGGCAGGGGAGTAGACGCTAGGCAGAGGGCGGCTTCGTTTTCGCCCAAAACCATTCATCGAACGCTCGGGGTGTGGCCGAGGTGGCGCCGCCAACGTCATTCCATCTCGATGAAATCCCGCGCGACTTCCGCCGGGATGCGCACCGGCCGGCCGGTGGTGACGTTCATGAACGCCCACTCGGTCTGCGCACTCACAACCAGGTCGCCCTTCTCGATCACCGGCATTTCCGCGAACGGCAACCGACGATCAACCCAGCCTGCGCGATCGCCGTTAAAGCGACTCACCGTGTAACTGCGCATCCCACGGGCGCCGCGCATCTCGGTCGGCCAGGTGCACACCAGCAGCCAGTCATTTTCGAACGCCGGTTGGTGATAGGTGATCTCATGCTTGCGCGCCACAAATACCGCCCCGGCGAAGGCGCTCAGTTCGTTGCCGCTCCAGCCGAGCGATGATGCATGATCGATCGCCACCTGCTCAAGGTAGTTGAGGTACACGGCATTGTTGACATGGCCGAGCGGATCGCACTCGTTGAAGCGGACCCGCACCAGCGAGGCGTAGCCAGTTTTGGTTCGACTCACGGCGTCAGGCCCAGTCGCTTGCTCTCCATCGTGAAAATACGCTGCAGGATCGCGATGGTGCTGGCGTAGGTGCTATCCATGCCGTAAAAGCTGAGGCCGCGTGCCCCGAGCGTGTGGGCACGGGTATACGGCGTATCAGATGCGTAGTGGATGATGCCGAGATCGAAGTGTTCCTGCATTTGCATCAGGTTGATGGCCGAATCCTGTGGATGCCGTTCCAGGGTGGAATCCTCGAACAGCGCACTCAAATATGGACCTGCTTCCATCTCCACCACGGTGTAGTTCTCGCGATAGAAGAAGTCGAGGTAGCCCTGGTTTTGCAGGTAGGTGCCCTTCACGGTCACCGCTTTCTGGTTATCCAGTGCGGCGCCAAACCGGAGATAGGGCGCGACATCGTTGGAACCGAAACAGTTCTTGAACCAGTAGGTGTTGCCACTATGCTCGTCGTACACCACATCGCTCATCATGATGTCGCCAATGCGACCGTTCAGCGTGGCCGCCTTGCCGAGGATATAGACGCCGTTGAGGTAATCCACCGAAATCGCGACCTGGCTCATGATGTGATAGGCGGCCCGGCCAAGCGGATAATTAATGTTGACGATGATGGCATCGGTGCCTGTGACATCTGCAGCTGAGAGGCGGGGATCGAACTGGGAAGGATCCAGCCGCGCCATGTCGATTACCTGGATACCCACATCCACGGCATCGTTCGGCTCGAGATGGACAATACCGATCGCTTCCTCTTCCTGCTGCCGACGCTGGCGTTCGGCGTCCTTTGCCGGTCCATGGAAATACGGACGGGCGGCAAAGTAGAGCAGGTTCTCCAGCGACGAGCGGCTTTTGCCTTCGCGCCACCAACATAGTTCCTGGTAAAGCTCGGGATGTTGGGTGTCATCGATGAATTTCATCAACTCATCGCGGCGACGATTTGCCACACCGCTCAGGACATTGACAAAGCTGTGGGTGTTGCTGCTGATGAAGTACACCGGTCGCTCGCGCAGTGGTTCGATCCCGACCGATTCCACCACCGGTCGCCACCAGCTGCGTGATGACCGCGCGTAGCCAAGGTAGGTGCCGCCAAACATCTGAACATCCATGCGCTTGCGGTCTTTGGCCACCAG
>DJVD01000221.1 GCA_002440805.1 Chloroflexi bacterium UBA6265 | reverse complement strand
CTGCCGCGCCGTATTGTGCTGGTCGGTGGCGGCTATATCGGCTTCGAGTTCGCACACATCGCGGCACGCGCTGGGGCCGAAGTCACGATTCTCAACCGTGGAAAAAAGCCACTGACCGGTTTTGATCCGGATCTGGTCACCTTGCTGGTCGAGCGCACTCGCATGCTCGGCGTGGACGTACGCCTGGGTCACGAGGTGAAAGGCGTGCGCAAGGTGAGTGATGGCTTCGAAGTCGAAGCAGATGGCGCTGAGGGCCCCGTTGTCATCAAAACCGATCTGGTGATCCACAGCGGCGGGCGCAAACCCGCGCTGCAAGCCCTGGACCTGGATGCGGCCGGCATCGCGCACGAAAACGGGCGGCTGAAGCTCGACGAGACTTTCCGCAGTACGTCCAATCCTGCTGTATATGCGGCTGGCGACGCCGCCGGTGGCCCACTGCCGTTAACCCCGGTTGCAGCGCTGGAGGCTCATGCCGTGGTCGATAACCTGCTCGGAAATAAACGGGCAACCGTCGATTACACCGGCATACCCAGTGCAGTCTTCAGCTTGCCACCGATCGCACGGGTGGGTCTGCTGGAAGCCGAGGCGAAAGCGCAAGGCCTGCGCTTCAAGGTCAAGTACGAAAGCGTGCCCGGCTGGTTTACCGCATGCCGGGTCAACGAGACTTGCTACGGTTACAAGGTGCTGGTGGAGGAAGACAGTGGCCGCATTCTCGGTGCCCACCTGGTTGGCCCCGATGCGGCCGAGGTGATCAACCTGTTCGGCTTTGCCATGCGCAGCGGCCTGACCGACGAGGCCATCCGCCACGCCACCTTTGCCTACCCCACCGCCGCCTCGGATATTGAATCCATGCTGCCCTGACGAATGCTTTCGGCTTGGCCTCCCCAATAAAACCAGGTTGGACAGACGTCTGAACTGCCGGCCCGCTCCCGCTGCTCATCCCACCGCGCCGGCGGATCAACCGCCAGATCGAACAGCGTGATGTGATTCGGCAGTGCGCTCTTCAAGACAGCGGCCGCGATGGTGATGCGGGTGGTGTACGCGATCTTCGGTGCGTTTTCTCTGGGTGCAGATTTCAAGCCGAAGATCACCGATCAGGCCACGGCGCTATACTACGCGATGGTCACCGGGGCACTGTGCGGTACGGCGATATCACACCACAAACCACCGAAGCGAAACGGTTCGCGGTCTCATCGTCGTACTCGGCGTCGCGGTGTTCGCCGCCTCACTGGCTGCGGTGATCGCATCGCTGGTCACCCGTAGTTTCCAACGCATCGTCACTCGCAAGGGCATCCGTATGAATCGCGAAAACCATTTCGTCGCCATCGGCAATACAACACTGGCACTCAACACCTGGCACGGGCTGGCGTACCGGGGACATCCCGTAACCTGTCTGCTGCGGCAGGAGTCCGAAACCGGGCCCTCCGATGACGTGGATGTGGTGATCGGCGAACCTGGCGACCGTGACGTGCTGCGCCAGGCCCGCGCAGACAAGGCACGAGCGGTGCTGACGATGCTCGACGACGATTCCGAAAACGCGTTCACAGTGTTGGCAGTCCGCGAATTGGCGGGCATCCAAACCGACAGCCTGAACCGGCGCATACGTCAACTACCGGAGGCAACGATTCCATGATTGAACAATGGCTGACCCACACCGAATGGCTTGGCAATTCCATGCTTTCGTGGGTGATCGCCTCAGGTGGCGCACTGTTGGGCTACATCGTTGCGCACAGCGCGGCGGCAATCCTCGGCGCGCGTCTCGGCAACCTCGCCAAACGTACGGGACGCCGCGGCATCATAGTTGCTGCCAAGGTCGTCAAGGCCACCCGGGGCTGGCTCTTGCTGCTGATCTCCATTGCGGTGGCACTCGAGTTCTTGTTTCTCGGCAAGACTGCAACGGACATCAAAGGCGCCCAGCCGGCACTGCATCTCGCGACGTGGGTGCTGGTGGGCATCCAGATCGCCTTCTGGGTCAGCACGCTGCTGGTGTCATCGCTGCGCCAGTCAGCCGACCACGACAAGACGCGCCCCGCCAACCCGGTGATGTTGGGGGTACTTGTATGGGCCGCGCAATTTGTCGTGTGGGTCACCCTGGTGTTGGCGCTGCTGGCCGGAGGGGGGGTCAATATCACCGCGTTCGTCGCCAGCCTCGGTGTGGGCGGCGTAGCAGTGGCACTGGCCCTACAGAATGTGCTCAGCGACCTGTTTGCGTCGATCAGCATCGGGTTGGACAAGCCGTTCGAGGTCGGTGAATTCATCGCCTTCGGTAGCGACCTCGGTACGGTCACCAAGGTCGGCATCAAGTCCACGCGAATCCAGTCGCTCTCCGGCGAGGAACTGGCTGTGTCCAACGCCGATTTACTGAAAAACCTTGTGCACAATTACAGCCGTATGCAGCAGCGACGGATTGTGTTCGGATTCCGGATTCCGTACGACACGCCACGCGAAAAGGTGCAGACCCTTGTCGAGCGCGTGCAGCAGGTCATCGCTGACGAGAAGCAGGCAAGCCTGGATCGCGGGCATCTCAAGGGCTTCGGCGAATACGGCTTCGATTTCGAGTTCGTCTATTACGTACTGAGTCCGGACTACACGTTGTACATGGATGTGCAGCAGAGCATCAACCTGAACATCATGGCGGTGTTTGACGAACTCGGCATCGGCTTCGCGATTCCCACACGCATGCTGCACGCCTTCGCACCGGATGGCACCCCCGTCGTCCAGACCGCGCCCAGCGGGTGATGACTCCGCCGTCGGCTTGGCGCCTCGAGTCGCCAAGCCGACGGCGCCATAACAGAATCAATGGTGCCTGACCCGAAGACCCTCATGGCATAAGGTTGGAAGTAGCACAACATCGCAAATCGAAGGTGGTCAGGAGCAGTTACCAACAATTTCACGCGTTCCCCGTCAGCGGGGGAGTAATCTGGATTAACCAACGTGCTTTTTATGGGAGTACTTCATACGATGATTACTATCCGCCAATGTACTAAAAAAGATTTGCCGCCGTGCGGAGCGTTTCTCCGCCAAATTTATGCGGAGCCGCCTTATTGCGAGAATTGGTCTGAGGAGCGGGCTACGGCATATCTAGAATCATTTTTTCACATTGATCCTCAAGGGGCTCTGGTCGCAGTAGAGGGTGATAATGAGATTGTCGGGGCAGTGTTTGGTTACAGCTATCCGTGGCAAACCGGCTCCATGCTCTTTCTTCAGGAGCTATTTGTCACCATCTACTATCGTCGCAGGGGGATCGCTGGCGATCTTGTAAGACAGTTGGTGGAGAAGAAAGGAACAAATTCACATGTCGCGCTGATCGTTCGTGAGGGAACTGTAGCGGCAAGATTCTATGAAAAACTTGGGTTATCTAAGAGCCAATTTTATGAGCTTCGATCAGGGAGATTGAACCGCCCCGACTTTCGTGGAGGCCATTTGGTTTAA
>DJVD01000112.1 GCA_002440805.1 Chloroflexi bacterium UBA6265 | reverse complement strand
GCCTTTGCCCATGGCGATGGCACCTATTCACCGGACCTGGTGGCCAAAATAGAACGACCGCAAGCGCTTGCCGATATCGTCAATATCGCTGCCGAAGCGGATGTCGTGATGGTTGCCCGCGGTGATCTCGGCGTGCAGTTGCCGCCAGAGCGCGTACCACGAGCGCAGAAGGACATCATTGCCACCTGCAATGCCGCCGGCACCCCCGTGATCACGGCCACGCAGATGCTGGAAAGCATGATCCAGAACCCGGTGCCCACCCGCGCCGAGACCAGCGATGTTGCCAACGCGGTTTGGGATGGCACCGATGCCGTTATGCTCAGCGCCGAAACCGCCGTGGGGCAATACCCGCTTGAGGCCGTCGCAGTCATGGATCGCGTCATCCGCGAAGTCGAGAGACAGGGTGTCGTGCGTTCGAAAGCATCCAACCTCGGCTACGAAGCGGGTATCGATGACCTCCATCTCTTCGCCGATGCCATCGCCCGGGCGGCGATTGCACTCACCGACCAAACGCCGGTGCAACACCTCATCATTCTCACCAAGTCCGGTTCCAGTGCGGTGCGTGTTGCCAAGTACCGACCGAATGGCGACATTGTTGCCGTCTGCGACGACGAATCCGTCGCCCGGCGACTCGGTATGGTTTGGGGCGTGAAGGCAATCCTGTTCGATGTGGCCGACGAGCCCGACCAGGCCTTCAGGGAAGCTGGCCAGGAGCTGATCAACCTCGGGCTTGGCAAGGAAGGGGATTGGGGCCTGATCGTCGGATCGGTGCCGGTGTTCAAGCAGGCCGGCCGTACCAATAACCTCCACTTCCGCCAGCTGGGTAGCTAACTTCCCTCACGGGCAAGAAGTTTCGGCGATTTCGCCTGACGAACGGACAAGCGCACCGTGATCACAAGATCACAGTGCGCTTCCGGTTTTGCCAGAGAGACTGGTTTTCTTTCTGGTTAACCGGAACGAATCTGACCGCCTTTAGCCGTTACCATGGCCGTAGGGATAAAACGATTGCGTGAAGGAGAGTTAAGCAATGTGGTGGCATGATTTGCTCTGGGGGTGGTTCAACGGGTTTACCGGCTGGATTGTGGTGCTCGGACACATTTTCGGTTTTTTCGAAGGCCAGCCGCTCTACGATTCGCTGCGAACCGGGAACTGGTATGATGCCGGATTCCTTATCGGCGCCGGATCACCGCTTCTCGGATTCTTCCGGCGGAAATAACGTAAACGGCGCGGATAACACTGTCCGCGCCGTTATTCGTTCGCCGGTGATTTTGTCGGCCTGCACCTTATTTCGCAGGTCGAGCCATACGGGCTGGTAGGCATGACGTGCGCCGGTTGAGATTGGCCAATCTACGTGACCGACTCGCTCCGCGAGGTGCTGGGCGACACCGTAGCCATCCACGCGACGGGAACCAGTCGGGGTCCGAGCCCTACGATGCCGGTCCCCCTATACCGATCGCCAGGCGGTTTTCGTCCAGGTGCGTTTGGGCGGCACTGAGCACATCCTCAACCGAGATCGCGGAGATGATCTGCGGATAGCGCTCAAGGTAATCCAGCCCGAGATCGAATTTCTCCAGCGTAAGGAGCAGCTCGGTCACACCCCCCAAAGATTCCAGTCCCAGCGGCAGCGATCCGATCATGTAGCTCTTGGCATCGGCAAGCTCTTCTGCGCTCACCGGCTCGGTGCGAATGCGATGCAACTCGGATCTAATCCCCTCGATTGCCTTGTCGACATTGCCCGGGTCAACACCTGCGCGCGATGTCCACAGGCTGTTCTCCTTGCCACCGCGCAGGCTGCTGTACACGTAGTAGGCCATGCCGCCCTTATCGCGCACTTCGCTGCCAAGTCGACCCATCAGGCCAAGTTGGCCCAGGATAAGGTTCGCCACCTGGAGGGCATAGTAATCCTCATGCGCGCGGGGCAAGGTGGGGTAGGCGATGCTGATATCGGACTGGCTCTTGCCTGCGATGGCTTTGGTGCGTCGATCGGTCGCATGAATCGGTCCAATCGCTGCGGCGGAGCGTGGTTCTGGAAGATCTTTCTGCCATTGTCCGAAAACACGCTCAATGCGCTTCACCAGGTCGTCGATATCGCGCACGCCACCCGTGACGGCGATGGTAGTGACGCTTGGCCCAAGCCACGCCTGGTGATAGGCAGCAAGATCATCGCGAGACATCGACCTGATGCTTTCGCGGGTACCACCGGTGAGGATTCGATAGGGATGATCTGCAGGATAGAGTAATTCGTTCATCGCCCGGCCGGCCATGGTGCCGGTGTCTTGCTCCTGCTCCTCGATGCCAGTCAGCGCCTGGGGTCGAATCTTCTCCAATTCACCTTCGGGGAATGTGGGATTGAAGATGACATCGGCGGCAATATCCAGCACGGCATCCAGATCCTCAGCCAGCGCATGCCAGCCAATATCTACCGCGCCGCGGCTCGAGCTCGTACCAAAACTGGCAGCAAGGGTATCGATCTCCTCGTTGTAGTCCTCAAAGCTGCGATTGGATGTGCCGCGGGTCAGCATTGTGGCCATCATGCCCGGCAAGCCCGGTGTGGTTTCGCCCGTGGCGACATGGCCGGCATGGATGCGGATCGTGCCATCGATCGCAGCTTCATCGGGTCGCGGCTGCGCCAGCACGACGATGCCGTTCGGCATGACCGTCCGCACGAACCCTTGCGCCTTCGCATCACCCTGGCCATCAGCAAGCATGGCGATATCCACCATCTCCGGAACGTCCTCATTCGCCATATCAACGGTGACTGGTGCTTCGGTCGGCAGTTGCCATCCAATGGTGCGCTTGTTCGGCACGAGGTAGGTTTGGGCGACGCGCTGCACATCCTCGGGCGTGACAGCATCGAACTCGTCGGCAAATGTATCCACACGGCCAGCGTGATCCAGGATTTCCATGTTACCGAGCCAGAATGCCTGGCCGGTGACGGTTTCCAGCGAATACACGTAGTTGGCGCGCATCTGTTTGCGGGCCTTGGTGAACTCTTCCTCTGTCGGTGCCTCGGATCGGAGTTTTTCCAGTTCCGCCTCGATCGCATCCTCAATTCTGTCCGGATCGATGCCGGGCAGGGCAGTGGCGTTGAAACTCCACATGCTCTCATCCACGTCTGGATCGGCACTTGAGCTGATATTGCGCGCAAGGCCCGGGGTGACAAGCGCCTTGTACAGGCGACTCGATCGGCCATTACCGGCACCACCACCAATACCCATCGCCTTGGCTCCGCTGAGGATCGCATCGGCCATCATGATCGCCGGAATATCCTCGTGTTTGGCGCCGGGCATCTTGTAGCCCATCATCATGTAGGCAGCCGGCGATGGCCGCCGAATCGTCACACGGCGCTCGGCGTGCTGGGGCGGACCCGCTACCACGGTCGGAATTACGCCTTCGGGATTCTTGATTTGCCCAAAGTTCGCCTCAATCCGGGCGGCCAGGTCGTCAGCGTCGAAATCGCCTACGGCGGTGATGAAGGCGTTATCGGGGCGGTAGTAGCGCTGGTAATGGCCATACAGGTCATCACGCGACATGCTGCGCAGATCGGACTCGTAGCCGATAACGCTGTGACCATACGGGCCGCTCTGGAATGCAGCTCCGAGCACTTCTTCATAGAGGTGATAGGTGGGACGGTTCTCGGCGCCCTGTCGTTCGCTGAGAATGACGGTGCGCTCGCTGGCGACTTCATCGACATCGAAGAGGGAGTTGGTCATCCGGTCGCTTTCGATCCGGAGGCTGAGGTCTAGTTCGCTGGCCGGGATGGTCTCGTAGTACGTCGTCCAGTCGGTACTGGTCATGGCATTGAGGTTGCCACCGATCCGGCTCACTTCGCCAAATATCGATCCCTTGGCGAGGTTCGGCGTGCCCTTGAACTGCATGTGCTCCACCCAGTGGCTCGCACCAGTGATACCCGGAATCTCGTTGCGCGATCCCACCCGGTACCAGGTCCAGAAACTGGCGACCGGGGCATCGTGTTTTTCTTGCAGGAAGAGGGTGAGGCCGTTGCTGAGTGTGATTGTCTTGCGGGGAGGGGTAGAGGGCATGCAATCTCCATTCGGATACTTTGGACGTCGTGACTTCCTTCCAGAAAGTATAGGAACCAACGTCAACCTGTCACCCTCGCCAGTTCCGATTGCAGCGGCTACAATTGGCCTCAAACGGGGCGTATGTGCCCAACCCACCATCCATCGAACGGGAGCCATTTATGCCGCTGCACGCCGAGCCACTGATTAACGATCGTCTCATTGAACGTGTGACCGACTACTTGCAGACGCTTGATCCGGCATATTTTCCGTTCACCACCGCTTTTGACGATGCCCGGCGCGATGCGTTCGTGCGGGACCTCCGCATTGGCCTCAGCGATCTCACCGAGAGTGGTGCCAAGCGTGGCACATCCAGCACAGGCTACCCAACGAGCGACAAGCGCCTGCGGCAAATCGTGCAGGATTGGGCCGCAGCCGATGGCGGTTGGCCATTGGGGCAGGATCCCCATAATCCGTTGGGTGTCGGCAGCGTGGCCCCGGTGGGAGTGGAATAGCGTTGCCAGCGGTCGGCAACCAGTCTACTCGCCTCATCATCATTCGCGGCAATAGTGCCAGTGGCAAAACCTCCGCGGCGTGGGGAATTCGCGAACGATGTGGATATGGCCTGGCCATTGTCAGCCAGGATGTCATCCGACGTGACATCCTCCGCGTCAAGGATGAACCTATTAATCCAGCCATAGGCTTGATTGATCTTACTGCTCGCTACGCACTTGATCATGGGTATCACGTGGTGGTTGAAGGCATTTTGAGCCGGAAGAGTTACGGCGAAATGCTTGCAGGCCTGGTGAACGATCATGCCGGGATTTCCGCCTGTTTTTACTATGATCTCGATTTCGACGAAACAGTGCGGCGTCACGCCAGTAAGGCGCAGGCAAGCGAGTATGGGGCTGAAGCCATGCGCGCATGGTATCGCCCCCGGGATGTGATTCCCGAACTCGGCGAGTCGATTTTCGATGCCGACGTGAAGGCTGACGACGCCATCAATCGGATGATGGCAGCCGTGGGCTTGCCAACTGGTCCCCAATAAATAAAAGCGCCGACCGGGTTCCCGGTCGGCGCTTATCGATACCTCTTTAATTGACCACTAGGCCTCTGTTGCGATCACATCCACCGGGATGTTGCCGCGGGTTGCCTTGCTGTATGGGCAAACGACATGGGCCTGGTCGGCCAGGCTTTGCACTTCGGCGAGGTCCATACCAGGAATCGACAGCGCGAGTCGCACCGTCAGGCCGTTCCCACCGTGCACGGGATCTTCCCCCTTGCCAACTTCTACCTTGAGCCTGGCGTTGCTCACATCAATGCCGGTGTCACGGGTCACGGCGTTGAGCGCGCCGAGGAAGCAACCGCCGAAGGCCGCTGCGAACAACTGCTCCGGGTTCGTGCCTTCGCTGATGCCATTCGTTTTCGGGCGACGCAGTGTTACATCCAGAACGCCATCACTGGATACGGCGTGACCCTCACGACCCCCGACAACTTCCACCTCAGCGACATAGGTTGGTTTGATCTCACCAATCACAGGTAGTCCTTCCTTCGTTGTTGCCACTATGGCCGAAGGAAGTCTACTACTTGCCCGAGCCCATGGTGAGGCCCTGGATGAAGTACCGTTGCAGGAACATAAACAGCACCACCGTGGGCACTACCGCGATCAATGTGCCCGCAAACTGGATGTTGTATGCCTGCATGAACTCACCCCGCAGGCTGGCGAGGCCGGTTGTGACCGGTTTGAGCTTGTTTTGCTGTACCAGGATGAGCGCCCACAGGTAATCGTTGAAAATCCAGGTGAACTCCAGGGTCGCCAGCGCCGCCAGTGATGGAAGCGACAGAGGCAGCACATGCTGGCGATACACCATGAAATCGGTTGCACCATCCATGCGGGCGGCGTCGAAAATCTCCCCCGGAATGGTGCGGATGAAATTCCGCAGTACAAATGTGCAGAAACCGATCTGGAACGAACCATGGAAGATGATCAGCACCCAGATGGTGTCGTACAGGTTCAGCTCATTGGCAAGGCGATAGACAGGCAGCATCAGGATCTGGAACGGAAGCAGGCTGCCACCGACGAACATGAAGAAAAGGAACTTGCTGCCACGAAACTCGAACCGTGCCAGCGCGAAGCCGGCCATGCTGGCGAAGCCAAGGCAGATGAAAAGCGCCGGAATCGCGATCAGGAAGCTGTTGCGCATGTAGATGCTGAGTCCGCCGGTGTTCCACGCCTCCTGGAAGTTGCCCCACTCAAAGCTCCGTGGCCAGGCCAGCGGTCCGTTAACGGTGATATCGTCCAGCGAGCGCACGCTGGTGAGCAGGGTCATGAAAATCGGCGTCAGCCACACCAGCAGCAGCGGCACCATGCAGATGTAGAAGAGCGCGATTCGTACCCGTCGCCATGTTTTTGGCGCCGTCCGCGGCGCGGGATGAGTGGAGGGATAGGTGGTCGCCATGGCTAGTACTCCATCTCATCTTTCATCGTGCGGTTGAGGTAATAGAGAATCAGCACGAGGCTGATCAGGCCAAGGATTGTCGCAATCGCAGCGCCGTAGCCCATGGCGTAGTTGTTGAACGCCTCGATATACATCATTTGCGCGAGCACGCTGGAGCGATTGAACGGTCCACCCCTGGTCATAATATTGACCAGGTCGAAGGAACGGAGGGCATCGATGGTCGAGATCACCACGATGATCACCGTCACTGGCCTAAGCAGCGGCAGCACGATATCGCGGAACGACTCGAAGGCAGACGCGCCATCTACCCGCGATGCCTCGACCAGGGTGGTATCGACATTCTTCAGCCCGGCGAGATAGAGCAACATCACGTAGCCGACCTGGCGCCAGAGACCCGCGCCGATGATCGACCAGGTGACCAGCTTTGGATCGCTCAGGAAGCCGATCGGCGTGCCATCGCGCCCAAGTTGGGAAAGCATCTCATTAATCAGTCCGTAGGGCTGATACATCCAACTCCAGACAACGCCAATCACCACCGAACTCACCACCATTGGTGAGAAAAAGCCGGCCTTGAAGAATCTGGTGCCCGGAAGGTCGTTATTGAAAATCAGCGCCAGTGAAAGCCCCAACACGATCGGAATCGTGATGAACGCGATTAGCCAGCGGACGTTGTTCCAAAAGCTCACCCAGAAGATGTCGTCGTTAAAAAGGCGGCGATAGTTACGGAATCCCACCCAGTCCATCCGGGAAATACCATCGGCGTTGGTAAAGCTCATGTAGAGGGAGAAGAACATGGGGCCGATGACCCAGGTGAAATACAGGATCAGGGGCATTGCCAGGAATGCGTAGGGAACCCACCAATTTGTGCGTCGGGGGAACCTGGTTTTCTTCTCGGCCACTGTGGTAGTTGCCGGGGTGGGAGTTGCCATGGTTGCCATGGTGGGTCTCCTGTGTGAGGCAAGGAAGTCCGGATGATGTCATCCGGACTTCCTCCTATACGCTATGCCTCGTCTTCGTACACGCGCTTGCGCTCTTCATCGAGCCGATCGAGGATGCCATCCAGGTCGTCTGGGTTATTCCAGAACTCGATAAATGCGCTCATGCCACGCTCGGCCATATCCGGGTGGGTATCGCGATCGTAGAACTGCGCGATGTAATCGGATTCCTGCAGCATGGTGAGGCCCTTTTGGGTGTTCTCATCATAGATTGAGGGATCGATATCGATGTTCACGCCGGGGCTGGCGCCCAGTTCGAATTGTTTCTGCTGCGATTCGGCGGTGCCGATATAGCCGAGAAGCGCATGCGCGCCTTCCACGTTGTCCGTCTTGGCGGAGGCGAAGAATCCATCGGTGGGGGCATCTTCGCCAACTGGCACACCAGCATCGATGATCGGGAAGCGGAAGAAATCGAGATCGTCTTCCGCTTCGTCGGGATAGGAATCGAGGATGAAGCGCCCCATCAGGTACATGGCGGCATCGCCCTGGACCATTGGCGTGAGCGCATCCTGCCACATGTAGGCTTCTGGCTGAGGGATAAAGGCATTCTTGTCCAGCAGTTCCTTCCAGTGGCCGAACGCGTCCTTAACCTCCTGGCTGTTGTACGCCTGCTTGCCATCCATCAGCTCAATGTGGAATTCAGGGCCATTGGTGCGCATGTTGAAGTAATCGAACCATGCAGCCGATGTCCACGGAGCCTGGGTGCCGATGGTGAGCGGAGTTTTGCCGATGCCTGTCAACGCATCGCAGACAGCGAGGAAATCTTCCCAGGTTTCCGGTACTTCCACCTTCGCTTCCTCGAACAGGCTCGGTCGGTAATACACCGCCCAGTGATAGTACTGGGTGGGCATGAAGTAGTAGTGACCATCATTGCCCTTGGAAACTTCCAGGATTCCGGCGGGGAACTTCTCCTCCAGGCCCTGTTCGGCGTAAAGATCATCCAGGTTCAGCAGGAGTTCGTTATCGGCAAAGAACCGCATGCGGTTGCCGGCGAACCATGTGAGCACATCCGGGGGATTATCGGAGGCGAGGAAAGTGCGAATCTGCTGCTTGAAGGCTTCGTGCTCGGTGACGTTTACCTCGACCTTGTAATCGGCATTTTCCTCCTCAAACCGTTTGACCAACTCTTCGAGCCGCTTCTTTGGTTCCGGATTGCTGCCGTTGCTCGCGAGCTGGATGGTGGATTCCTGGGCTGCGGCCCTTGGCAGCGTAAGTCCCCCGGCAACCAGCGGCGCTGCGCCAGCAGCCATCGATCGTTTTGCAAACGTACGGCGGGAAAGAGACATTACGGATCCCCTTTCGCTCGAGGTTCGCACGGCTGGTGCGAAGCCCCGCTACATATTGAATACAGTCCGAACTGATCGTATTCTGCATTCACNNGACGTTTGCTCGTCGAATCGGGAAACAGCAAATGCAGGAACTATGTCTGCCGATGGGTTGGTGGCGAGATCGGCCAGGTGCTCGCCAATGATGGTGGCAAATTTGAAGCCATGACCGCTGAAGCCGGCGGCGATGCTGACATTGCTGTGGCCGGGATGGCGATCGATGATGAAATCTTCGTCCGGGGTCATCGTATACATGCACATGCTGGTGTTGACGGCGCGGGGATGAGCGCCTTTCAGCATGGTGGTGAGGAACTCCACGAACTCTGGCACCATATCCTCGGGTTGAACGATGCGTTGAAAATTATCGGGATCGACAACATTGGCATCGCTATGGATGCCGAGTTTGAGGCTGTCGGGATGCACCGCTGGCAAGCCGTAGAAATGGGCGATGTCGCAGTCGATGATAAAGGAAGGGAAGCGTTCGGGTGCGAACACTGCCGGGTCGTCTACCTCAAACCACATCACCGGCTTCCGCGTGGGCGTGAGCGGCAGGTGCAGGTCGCTGAGGACTTTGCCGGCCCACGCTCCCGCCGTGATGATCAGGTGCTTACCGGTGAAGGTGCCGTTTGCGGTCTCGACAGTGACGCCCTGGTCATTGGCCTTCCAGCCGATCACGGGTGTGTTCTCGACAATTCGGCCGCCCGCTGACTCCAGTTCCTGACGGAAGCCGCGGAACACGTTTTCCACCTTGAGGACGCCGCCATCGGGATCCAGGCAGGCCTCGTAATCCTCAGGCAGGTTCCAGCCAGGGAAACGATCGTTCACCTCTTTGCCGGAGAGCATCTCAAAGGGGAGGTTGTGTGCGATTGCTGTGGCCTGGGCTAACCGGGCGTGTCGATTTTGCGCCGTACCGATATCCAGGCAACCTACCCGCAGTTGCATCTCCAGGCCGGTGCGATCCTGCATTTCCGTGAAAAGGCGATCGGCCTCTAATGTCCACGGCACGTACTTCTCTCCCTCGAAATAGCAGTGCCGGAAAATGCGAGTGTGGCCGCCGTGGCTGCCCTTGGTGTGAAAGTATTCGAACTGCTCAATTGCCAATACATCTACACCGCGACGCGCCAGTGCCCAGGCAGCGGCAACGCCCATGGTTCCGGCCCCGATAACCAGCACATCTGCATGATTGGTGGTGGACATTCATCTTCCTGTTCTCTTGGCTCCGACACATCGTTGCAGGCATTATGTGCCCATTTTGGGCGCTGTTCCATAGCCACGGAGAGAGGATGGCAATATCCAACAACAACGTCGGCGGCGCTGGATATAGACTTGGATTCTGCGGATCGCAAATGAGAAGGATGCCGAATGCCAGTTGCAGATGACCATAAAGAAATCCGGGTACGGGGAGCGCATGTCAACAACCTCAAGGGCATCGATATCGATATCCCCAAGCGGCGCCTTACTGTGTTCACCGGGCTCTCCGGATCCGGCAAGACCAGCCTGGTTTTTGGGACCGTGGCCGCCGAATCGCAGCGCCTGATCAACGAAACATATTCTGCCTTTGTCCAGGGATTTATGCCGACGATGGCTCGGCCAGAGGTCGACTTGCTCGAAGGACTAACCACGGCGATTGTGGTGGACCAGAACCGGATAGGTTCTGATCCCCGCTCGACGGTTGGCACCGTCACCGACGCCAACGCGTTGCTACGGATTTTGTACAGCCGACTGGGGCAACCGCACATCGGCTCGCCCAACGCGTATTCCTTCAATGTTGCCAGCGTCTCGGCCAGTGGCGGGTTCACCGTTGATCGCGGCGAGGGAAGAACCAAAACCGAGGCGGTGAGCTTCAATCGGCTCGGCGGCATGTGCCCCAACTGCGAGGGTCGCGGCACTGTCTCCGGATTCGACCTGACCCAGCTCTACGATGAGAACAAGTCGTTGAGCGAGGGCGCGTTGACCATCCCGGGCTACAGTCTCGATGGTTGGTACGGCCGGATTTTCACCAACGGCGATTTTTTCCCGGCTGACAAGCCGATTAAGTCGTTCAACAAGAAACAACTCCAGGCACTGCTCTACCAGGAGCCAACCCGTATCAAGGTCGATGGCATTAATGTCACCTTTGAGGGACTGATTCCGCGCATCCAGAAGTCGATGCTTTCCAAGGACCTGGATTCCATGCAGCCGCACATCCGGAGGTTTGTGGAGAACACGATCACGTTCGGCACATGTCCGGAATGTGGGGGCACGCGCCTGAGCGCCGCTGCTCGATCATCGAAGATCAGGGGAATCCATATCGGTGAGGCCTGCGCGATGCAGATTACCGACCTGGCGGAATGGGTGCGTGAACTTGAGGAGCCTTCGGTGGCACCGCTGCTGGAAAAACTGCAGGCGATCCTGGATTCGTTTGCCGATATCGGTCTCGGCTACCTCTCACTCGATCGATCGTCGGGCACGTTATCGGGCGGCGAGGCGCAACGCGTGAAAATGATTCGTCATCTCGGCTCGCCCCTCACGGATGTGACCTATGTGTTCGACGAGCCAACGGCCGGGTTGCACCCGCACGATATTCGCCGCATGAACGAACTGTTGCTGCAACTGCGTGACAAGGGCAACACGGTACTGGTGGTAGAGCACAAACCGGTCGTGATGGAGATTGCCGATCACCTGGTGGATATGGGGCCGGGTGCCGGCCCCAACGGTGGCGAGATCGTCTACCAGGGGGATCTTGCCGGCCTGCGGGCATCGGGTTCGATCACGGCGAAACACTTCAGCGAGCGCATCGGACTGCGCGATGCCAGTCGCAAACCCAACGGCATGCTGCCGATCCGCAGCGTGACCGTTAACAATCTCAAGGATGTCAGCGTCGATATTCCCACCAGCGTACTGGTGGCTATGACCGGCGTGGCGGGTTCGGGCAAGTCGTCGCTGATCGAGGCAGGTTTGGGGAAACATCCGGACGTGATGATTATCGACCAGACACCAATTCGCGGTTCGCGCCGATCCAATCCGGCGACATACTCGGGCTTGCTCGATCCGATCCGCACTGCGTTCGCGAAAGCGAATGGCGTAAAGCCGGCCCTGTTCAGCGCCAACTCGGAAGGTGCCTGTGAGAATTGCAATGGTCTTGGCGTGGTCTACACCGATCTCGGCTTTATGAATAGCGTTGCCTCAACCTGTATCGAGTGCGAAGGCAAGCGATTCAAGCCGGAGGTGCTGGAGTACAAGCTGCACGGACTTTCAATTGCCGAAGTGCTCGATCTCTCGGTGGGCGAGGCCGTTGAGGTGTTCACCACCGGCAATGCCGCCAAAATCCTGACACTGCTCAACGATGTCGGCCTCGGTTACATCACCATCGGCCAGCCGCTGAACACGCTCTCGGGCGGCGAACGGCAGCGCCTGAAGCTGGCCGCATCGATGCGCAACGACAACGCGCCGGTGTATGTGCTGGACGAACCGACGTCGGGGCTTCATCTCGCTGACACCGAGAAGCTGATCACGATGCTGCACAAGCTGGTGGATGGTGGCAAGTCGGTAATCGTGATCGAACACAACCTTGCGGTGATGGCGCAATCCGACTGGATCATCGATATCGGCCCGGGCGCTGGTCACGATGGTGGCAAGATCGTGTTCGAGGGCACACCCCACGAGATGGTGGCAAACGGAACGACCACAACAGCCGAGTTCCTGGCACAGTGGGTGGCGGAATGAGAGCCGTCCCGCCCGATCATGGCGCACCTGTGTGGGCCCATCGAGGGAAGAGGCGGACACATAGGTCCGCCGCTACGACAACCGATCCCGGCCCATCGCAGGGGCGGACACATGGGTTCGCCGCTTCGGCATCGCCTATACGCCCATCGTAGGGGCGGACCTGGTCCGCAGACCTGTTGTC
>DJVD01000132.1 GCA_002440805.1 Chloroflexi bacterium UBA6265 | reverse complement strand
CGGCCATGAAATGCACACCGCAGAAGAGCGTGAAATCGGCTTCGCGCTGCTCGGCCGCCATTTGGCTGAGCTTGTAGCTATCGCCCTGGAAATTGGCAAACTGTATCACTTCATCGCGTTGGTAGTGGTGTCCCAAAATCGTCAGGCGCGTGCCCAGTTGGTGGATGAGGGCTTGTATTTTGGCATCGCGTTCAGCGGCGGGCATCTTGAAATAGCGGGTCTCGATCTTTTCCTGTCGCTGCGGCGTCATGCCGTAGGTCTGCAACCGGTTGTAGGCGCCAACACTCTCTTCGGGCGTGCACGAGGCGACGTCCATCTGAGGCTGGTGGAACCAAACGGTGGCTGTGGTAGCGTTATCGGTGGTTGTAGCCGTTGTGGGCCACAGGGTCTTGGTGGATTCCTGCACCATGTGTGGTGCCTCCCTTGTTGGATCGCGAACCTGTTGTCCGACAATCACCACGTCGTACAATCCCGGCAATAGTAGGGACTGCCTGAGTTAATGTCAATGTGACACTAACTCCACCATGCGTACGCACATCATGTGCCAATGGTTCCCCCGGCGGCACAAGGGACAAACCATGACGAATACTCCGGCTAATCAAACCCTGATCTTCGATGCCGATGACACCCTGTGGGAATGCAACAAGTATTTCGAGGATGCCATCCATCGCTTCATCGATTTCCTCCATGCCGAGCACCTCGGCCGCGAGGAAATCCGGACCGTGCTGGACACATTTGAGCGGGTGAATGGCTATGGCGCCCGGGCGTTCGCCAGGAGCCTTGTGGAAACCTACCGGCACCTTGCGACCGAGATTGATCCCGGCGACGAAGCGATGATCGAACGCCTCGGGTTAAGCATTTTGGACGAGAAGATGGAAACGATCTCCGGCGTAGCCGAAACCCTGGCAGCGCTGAAACCGCACCATACGCTCTTCCTTTTCACCAAGGGGGATGAAGAGGAGCAGCAACTGAAGATCAGTCGCTCGCCCCTGGCCGACGAATTCGCGGCTCATATCATCTGCCACGACAAGACCCCTGCAACCTACCGGGATATCGTGGACAGCTTCGGGCTGGAACCCGCGGAGACGTGGATGATCGGTAACTCGCTGCGATCTGACATCCAGCCGGCACTGGACGCGGGCATCAACGCGATCTACATCCCGAATCCGCATACATGGCACATGGAGCACATTGAGATTGCTCACAATCCAGTGTGGCCAGGGAGCTACATGCAACTGAATCAGATTTCCGATCTGACAGGCATCTTCGCAACCGGCCTAACCGGGCAGGAATGACACCGCCGTGTCCCAACGGTTGTCGATACCTTCTCGAAGCAGCTGCAGTCCGGCGGCGCGATTCATGAGCCAGGTGCGCTGGAGGCCGTTATCATGCGCCCAACCGGAAAAGCCCTGTCCATCTACTTCAGCACGCACCGGCCACCATACCTCGCCATCGACGATCGTGGGCGCACCGGTGACCCGCACCTCCGAACCCTGCATCAGCAGCGCGCGAATCTCAGATTCAGTCCGCGGCGATGCCCGGAGGTACCAGTTGCCGTCCACCACTTCGGTCGTGGAACCGGGAACAGCACCAAGCAACCAGTCCATCATCACAGATCCACCCACGAGTGGCGCGCCCAACACCATTGAAACAAGCAACAGGAACACCACCACCGCCTTGCGGGCGTTGCGTAGTTCTTTCTGCAGCCATCGCCGCGGTGCGGATGGATCGCGCGGCACCCGAGCAGGCAAGACCAGGTCTGGCTCCGGTTGACGGGATTCGGTTCGTGGCTCGGCAAAGCGTAGCTGCGTGGGCTGCACCGGTCGAGTGCCTTGATCGCGGTCAACCTGGCGCCTTGGCCACGAGACCTTGAGCAGCGGCGGATGGGCGCGGGCGTTAAACGCCTCGGCAAACGCGGTGACGCTGGGATAGCGGTCGTCCGGCGTGGGAATCAGTGCCCGCCCCACGACGGTGTCGACCCATGCTGGCAGGTTGAGTTCCGGGGCAACACTGGTGGGAAGGTCGGGCGCGTTGTCCTGTCGCATCGTGATCGTGGCATTATTCGCTACCTGGCCATGTTCGCTGAAAACCTTCTTGCCCGTTAGCAACTCAAACACCACACACCCAAGCGAGTACACATCCGCCGCCGGGGTTACCACGCCACCACTGCCATGCTCAGGAGAGATATAGGCGGCGGTGCCCAAAAGCTTGTTGCCTTCCTTCTGCGGCTCAATATAGGCGTGCTGGGCAATCCCGAAATCGATCAGCTTCACATCACCATCGGTGGTGAGGAAAAGGTTTTGAGGGGTGATATCGAGGTGGACGTAGCCGAGCCGGTGCATATGTTCCAGCGCCGCGGCTACCTGTGCCAGCCATCGATTGACAGTGGAAGGGCGAAACGCGCCCTCACGATCCAGCTTGGCTCGCAGGGTTTCGCCCTGCAGGTGTTCCATCAGAATCCAGGTGCCATGGCGGCCATCCACCACATCCAGCAATTCCACGATGTGCGGGTTCTGCACGGCACGCAACACGCGGGCCTCGCGGCGGAATCGTTCCCGCCGGTGGGTATCGCCCTGATACGCTGGCAACAAGGTTTTGGCGGCAATTTCCTCACCGGTTTGGGTATCGGTTCCGGCATAGATAACGGCCATGCCACCCTTACCCAGGGGATCCTCACCGGAATCGCTTATGGCGTATCGATTGTTGAGTAATGTATCGACGGCCACGATATTCCCCGCTAAGGTGGAAAAACAGATCGCCGCCCGGGCGGGCAACGGTATCACTACACAGGATACGGCATATGAAAACACTCGGCGTCGGCTTGGTTGGCTACAAGTTCATGGGCAAGGCACACTCCAACGCCTACCGGCAGGTACACGCCTTTTTCCCGGATGCACCCAGGCCACGAATGGTCGCGATTGCCGGTCGCGACGTGCAAGCCGTGACCGCCGCGGCCGAACAGTTCGGCTGGGAGAGCCACGAAACCGACTACCGGGTCCTGATCGCCCGTGAGGATATCGACATCATCGATGTTTCCACGCCTGGCCATTTGCATCACGACGTCGTGATCGAGGCCTTTGCTGCCGGCAAGCACGTATTGTGTGAAAAGCCGCTGGCCAACACGCTCGCGCAGGCTGAGGCAATGGTGCATGCGTGGCGGGCGGCTGGCACCGTGGGCATGATCAACTTCAATTACCGCAAGGTACCGGCGGTGATGCTGGCCAAACAGCTGATTGATGACGGTCGCATCGGCGAGATTCGCAGTTTCCGCGCGCGCTATTTGCAGGATTGGTTGCACGATGCCAACGCACCGATGAGCTGGCGGTTGCAGAAAGAATTCGCCGGCAGCGGCGCGCTGGGTGATATCGGCGCGCACATCACCGACATGGCACATATGCTGGTCGGACCCATTTCAGCGGTCACGGGCATGCTCTCAACGGCTGTGACATCGCGCCCACTGGAGCATCCCACGGACGATGCCACCCACGGTGACGTGACGGTGGATGATTGGGTTGGCTATCTCGCCCGATTCGAGAACGGCGCCACCGGCGTATTCGAGGCCAGCAGGCTGGCAACCGGTCGCAAGAACCAGAACACCTTCGAAATCAATGGCTCCAGGGGATCCATTGCCTTTGATCTCGAGAACCTGAATCAGCTGGAGGTTTACCTGGACGACGATGACGCCCTTGTCCGGGGATTTCACCAGGTGCTTGTCACCGATGGCAACCATCCGCTGGTGGGCAACTGGTGGCCCGCGGGCCATATCATCGGCTGGGAACACACGCACGTGCATCAAATACGAGACCTGCTGACAGGCGTCGCCAGCGGCAGCAGCCCGGCACCGAGCTTCGATGATGGCTACCGCTGCCAGGCGGTACTGGATGCCGTGGAGCGCAGTTCCGCCAGTGGCCAATGGGAAACCCCGGTGCCGCTGCCCGACTAGACGTCGATCCGCTTCACCCGTTTCCGCGCCCGGGCAATCTCCACCCGCTCTCGCTCTGCGGGTGTAAGCAGTGAAAGCGCGCCGGTGCTATCCGGGAATGCCGCCAACCGGATTGCACGATCGTCATCATGATCGATCCCGCGGCGAATCCGGCGTACGGCGGCACCGCGGATGATGATCGCTTCCAGTCGATCAAGGCTGTACTCGCCGCGCAACGCCGGATCGTGGGCGATCCCGTGCTCCTTCAGCAAGGGCACCAGCGCTG
>DJVD01000045.1:4276-8189 GCA_002440805.1 Chloroflexi bacterium UBA6265 | reverse complement strand
TATCGATGGTGTTTTGGCGAATAGCTTCGTTCAAGGGGTTGTAATCGGCAAAGCCAAACAACTTTTCCGGTGCACCGAGACCGGTCCATTGCGGTTGACCATCCCTCACCATCACGGTGACGCTATGCAGCCAGGCAGCGAGATTGGCAAGGTGATCCCGCACATTCCAGCCGGCCGCATCCGTCTTTGAGAGGAGATCATTTTCACTGGCGCCGGTAACAACGGCCATCAGGGCGTCCCACTCGGTGGCGAAGGCATCGAGCAATTGCTGGCGAGTAAAGGGATCGGGCAGGTTTGGCGTCATGATTGTTTCCCCCATTGCTCGGCACGATCAGGTCGTCCGGCACATGGCGATGACGTTCCTCGATCATGCTGTCTGCTGCCATTCTAGCCCCTTTGAAAAGAACCAGGATTGGCTCTTGATTTTGCCATTCCCTTGCCTATACCAGACATAACTCAGGACAATCAAATTGCCTACGCCGAACCGGTTTCAGGAGTCGCCACGGCGTCGGGCGAGGGGATGGCGAACCCAACCTGAGACGACCTGTTGGAATGGCTGGGAGCCACCGGGCGTTGTGCTGTGCCCAGGAATCGTGTCAGGGGATGTAAAAGGCGGGGGCGCCGAAGGGATCATGTTCGGTTGTGACCTTTATTTCTGGAGACACCATCATGCGTAAGTTCGTGCTTGTATTGCTTGCGTCCTTGTCCCTTATGCTCGGCCTGGTTGGCAGCGCCATGGCAGCGCCCAGTGCGGAACACTATCCGTCAAACCCCAACGCTTGTGTGGGCTACAGTTCTACCTCTGCCAACTTTGTGTATCAGGGTGAAGATCCAGACAAGTACCGAAGTGATCAGGCGCATGGCGATTACCCGACCGAAGGTGCCGGTGAACAGGGCCGAAAGGACGATATTCGCTGGATTTGGTCCGTTTCGGATTGCGACAGAGGGCTAGCTGAATAAAAGGGATGGTTTACGCTGGCCGCACAGAGTGAGGCACGGAAACTCTCACCTGACGAAATCGACAACGGCCCCCGAAACGCTCGGGGACCGTTGTTATGTTATGCGTGCGAAGCAACGGTCTTTTCCCACAACGCTCGCGGCGGAGCTTCGGCAACAACCATCCGCAGTGGTAGCCCAGGCACTGACGCTAGATCTGATCCTCGGGAAGATCAGCGTTTATCGCGGTACAGGCGGTACTCCCTACTGACTTCTTATCCACGGTGCCCGTACGAGGATGTGTGCATGGGCATGAGATTGTCAGTGCACGCGATTTTCCCCCACTGCGTCATTTGACACGCTTATGTGCTTATGTATACTAAACATAACTCAGACATAATCATATCTTTCGGCACCGGATCCTCTTCGAGGTTCGCCCAGGGTGCCGGGCTGCGGGAATGGCGACCCCGGCCTGAGCCGAACTTTTTGTCAAGACTCGGGCTCTAGCACGTCATGCCATCCCGAAGTCTCGCGTACGGAGATATCGTCGTGAAGAAACGCCTCTTGGTTATGTTAGCAGCCCTCAGCATGTTCACCGTTCTTGCCATGCCCGCAAGCGCCACGATTAGCCTAACGACGGGACAGCCCCTGTTGTCGAATGGTGGCAACAGCGTCACCATAGATTTCACGTTTATCTGCGATTTCGACGGCGCATATCAGGTCGAGGGTTGGCTCGTACAGCAGTTGGGACCGACCAGAGTCATAGCCGAAGGCACTGACTGGCTAGGCGGGTCCTGCTCTGCCGGAGAGGTAGTCACCAGGAGCCTGGTGTTCACCTCCCAGGATTCAGCCTTCAAGGCGGGCCCTCCCATACAACTGGACGCATATGTGAGCCTGCACGGGGACGACGGGGTTGAATATGACGACGTCTTCGTGGACACGACCATTAGGGTGAAGAAATAGCCTCCACCAGCGTCAGCAAGCACCCCACGAACATTAATTCTCGCGATAATGGCCTCCGAGGGGATCCGGAGGCCATTGTCATTTCCTTCGGTCGAAGGCACTACCGTGTTCCATAACGCTCTCGGCGGAACGTCGGCTAAAGCATCCGCCGTCCGATCGGGGTGTTGAGCCTATACCTCCAGTTCGATGCTCACCGGGCAATGGTCGCTGCCCATCACATCCATATGGACCTTTGCATCGCGAACTTTCGGCATCAGTTCCTTGCTGACCATGACGTAGTCGATTCGCCAACCGGCATTGCGCTCACGGGCGCGGGTCACCTGGTTCCACCAGCTGTACACCTCAACCGTGTCCGGATAGAGCGTCCGGAACGTATCAACGAAGCCATCGGCAACCATATCGCCAAAGCGCTCGCGCTCCTGCGGTGTGAAGCCGTGGGTATTCATGTTCTGTTTTGGATTCGCGAGATCGATCTCCTGGTGCGCGACATTGAAATCGCCGCAGTAGATCACCGGTTTGGGTGTGCCAGTACCGAATTTTCCCTGTTCCAATTGCTTCATGTATGCCAGGAAGGCAGGATCCCACTTGGAGTACCGTAGCGGGATGCGGCTGAGATCGCTCTTGCTGTTGGGGGTATAGACAGTAGCGACCCAGAATTCCGGGAACTCCAGCGCCAGCACCCGACCCTCGGTATTGGGATTGCCGTATTTGTCATCGTGCAGGCCGAACTGCACTTCGAGTTCTGCTGGCAGGTCGCGCACGACCGTCAGCGGTTCGGTGCGGCTGAAAATCGCGGTGCCGCTGTATCCGGCCCGCTCGGCGCTGTTCCAGTATTCCAGGTAATCGGGCAGGTCGGGCTGGGCCTGGCCCTCTTTGGCCTTGGTTTCCTGCAAGCAAAGGATATCCGGCTGGTGGGCAGCAAAGAATTCCTGCCATGCACCCTTGCGGATCACTGCGCGAATACCATTCACATTCCAGGAGTAGAGTTTCATCACGTCTCACGCCTTACCATTGCAACATCAGTATGGTGCGCATTGTACCGCCCCTTGGGAGACGCACGGCCATGTACTCAACCAAACGCCTGATCCTGCGGCCGATTGCCATCGATGATATCGATGCCATGCTCGCCACCCGCACGATTCCTGAGGTGGTGGCGTTCACGTACGAGCCGCTCTGGAACCGCGAGTACGCCGAACAGCGAATCGCCCGGTGGGTAGAAATCCAGCAGCTGGATGATATCCGGTTCACCCGCTGGATGATCGAACTTCGCGACAGCGGCGAGGTGATCGGTGACGTGTATTTGAGCAAGGATGAGGAACTGGCTGGCACCACCGAAATCGGCTACGTCATCCATCCGGACTACGCCGGCCATGGCTACGCCACCGAGGCGACGCGTGAGGCATTGCGAATTGGCTTTGAGGAATGGGGTGTGCACCGAATATACGCCCGGGTGGATGAAGCCAACATCGGTTCGGTGCGGGTGTGCCAGCACCTGGGCATGCGCCAGGAAGGGCGATTGCTCGAGAACGACCAGCGCGATGGCCAATGGAGCACGGAACTGGTGTTCGCCATGCTCGACCGCGAATGGCACCGGTCCGCCCAGCAATCAGGACTGATCCCCGAGGATGAGTTTTACCGTAACCTGCCTCGCCGCCGCCTTGGTGCCGGCGTGCTGCTTACAGATTCCGATGGGCGCGTGTTGCTATTGGAAACCACCTATAAGCAGGCGCATGAGATACCGGGCGGAGTGTGCGAGGCAGGCGAATCGCCGCGTGCAGCCGCAACACGGGAAGTGCAGGAGGAGATTGGCCTGGAGATTCAGGTCGGTCGGTTGCTGGTGTTTGATCATCGCAGCGAGCCCGATCCCAAAGGCGATGCCATCATGCTGATCTACGATGGCGGTGAGATTGCCGACCCATCGGCGATCGCCCTCGACGGCGAGGAGATTGTCGCCTGGCTGTTCGTCGAATTGGGAGAACTGGAAACCTACGTAACAACCCGGATGGCTGCACGA
>DJVD01000045.1:0-4263 GCA_002440805.1 Chloroflexi bacterium UBA6265 | reverse complement strand
TCCATATTCGGTGCCTTCAGGTCCTTGCCGGTGAACTCATCCTCATCGCGATTCGGCGCTTCACCGTCGTGCGACCTGGCGTTTTCCACCAACGAATCGTGTTCGGCATCGTGGCGCTGATCGGAATCGTCAGCCGGAATGTCATGCTTGTAGTCCTCGGCATCGGCCGGCACGGTCTTGTCGCTCATTGGTTTATCGTCTCCAGGATAATTCGCTCTGTTGGGCAAATGTTTTCGCACGAGTCGTGCCATTCTTCCTACGCTCACGGGAACACTGCATGGACAAGCCCCCGGAGTAGAATGAACCCATTGCACCACAATACCGGCATTGTGTATGCCGCACACGTGAAAGGTACACGGAATGGTCGATGATTTGGGCCCGGATTACGGGGTGAAGACGCTTTTTCTCGCGCGCGACATCACCGCCACACTGGTATCGTTGCCGGCCAACCCCGATGTGCCCGCCCGCGGAGCCATGCTTTATGTGCATGGCTTTATCGACTATTTCTTCCACGATCACGTTGCCCGGCATTTCGCCGACAAGGGATGGAGCTGGTATGCATTGGACCTGCGTCGCAATGGTCGCTCCCTCCGGGCCGGGCAAGAGCCCTGGTACGTTGGTGAATTGACAGAGTATTACGAGGAAATCGACCTGGCGATGCAGCAGATACGCGATGATGGCCACACCAACATCGTGCTCATGGGGCATAGCACCGGTGGACTAACCGTCTCGATGTGGGCGCATGATCGCGGCGCGGCGCGGTCTATCTCCGCCCTGGTGCTGAACAGCCCCTGGTTTGACCTGCAAGAGTCGCTGTTCATGCGGACTGTGGGCACATGGGCGGTGCGAGCCATTGCCAAAATCCGACCGCTCGCGAACATCCCGCAAACGTTCGTCGGTGTGTATCCGCAAAGCCTGCATCGCAGCGCCAGGGGGGAATGGATGTTTGATCCCCGCTGGAAACCGCTGACCTCACAATCGGTGAAATATGGGTTCCTTGCCACCATCAGGGCACACCAGGCGCGGTTGCACCGGGGCATCGATGTGGGAGTGCCGGTGCTGATGCTGCATTCGGACAAAAGCCTTCTGGGCCTCACCACATGGGACGATGGTGCCCAGAGTGCCGATATCATTCTCGATGTTGAACAGATGAAGCAATGGCTGCCCAAGATAGGTGACAACATCACTGACGCACCGCTACCCGGTGCCGTCCATGATGTGTTCCTCAGTGAGAAATCGATTCGGGAGAAGGCGCTTACCACGATCGATGAGTGGCTGGAGCATCTGGGGTAAANNAGGGCGAGCAGTACTGCTCGCCCTCATCCATTTCAGCCGGATATGTGTTACTTGCGCACCAGTATCTCGCTGGATGGGAACGCGAGGCCATCGCGAATCGCGACCTGTGGCGATTGCGGTGAGTACTCCATCAGTTCGATCTTGTTGCCATCCGGATCGGTGATCCATGCCTGTGTATTGAAATCCAGGCCCATCTTGGGCTCGACATCGATCGTTACACCCCTGGCGCGAATTTCCTCGACGAAATCCTCGATGCCCTCAACCGCGAGGCAAACGTGCATGAAGCTTTGCTTCGCCGGGCGTTCCGCGGGAGATGGGCCGTTCGGGAACAACTCGATGAAGCGATCACCACCCACATGCAGGTAAATGAGCATGAGTGAGCCATCGTCATGGAGCAGCCGGAATGATTCCGTGATGCCGAGTTTTTCGTAGAACGCCAGGGCGACGTCGATATCGTGGCACGCGAATGCCGGGTGTCCTACATCAGTGATTGCCATCGTAAACCTCCAGTGATTGCCGCTACTATGCCAGTATCCTACCGTCGATCTGGCGGTGCGTCTGTAACCCAACCCGTGAGAGTGCGCGTGCTGCTCAATTTCGATGCCCTTGCCAGCCAGTTCGATTCCCAGCGGGGCTTGCCGCAACCGGCCCTTGCCGCGTGGATGAAGGCGGTCAATGGAATCGCCAGTGGCGTTCGCCTGAATGTGGTTGAGCCCGGCATCGGCACCGGCCGCATTGCCCTGCCGCTGGCCATGGTGGGGCACGCGGTGACCGGGGCGGATATCTCCGCGGCGATGCTGGCCACCTGCGCCGAATCGGCCGCTGCGCTCGGAGTGGGCGAACACCTGACGCTGATACAGGCGGATGCTGTCTACCTGCCATTACCCGACCAGTGGTTCGATCTCGGCGTCATCGCCCAATTGCTCTATCTCGTGCCGGACTGGCCAGCGGTGCTTGATGAACTGGCGCGGCTGGTGAAACCCGGCGGCCACGTGGTCCACCTCACCGAGCCGACGCGTGAAGGAGCGAACCTGCGCCGCTGGAGCGGTGCCTGGCGCGAGATGATTGAATCGACCGGTTATCGCCACACCGCCTTATCGCCAACCGATGCCGAGGTTCGGGCCGAATTCCAGCGCCGCTGGCCGGATGTAGAGGTTCAGGAACTCGCCAGTTGGGAATTTGGTCAGTCGGTCTCGCAGGCGATGGATAGCTATGCCGGGCGACTAAGGCCGTTGTATATGTCTGTTTCAGACGATGATTGGCGCAAGACCTCCGATCGTTTCCTCCAGTGGGCCAGCATGGAATTTCCGGATAAGGAGGCGCGTCTTGAGGGCACCGTCACGCTCACGGCCATGATTGCTGCGGTTTAGCCGCCCGGTTGCCAGTGTCCGCAGGTATGGCAATGATGCTTGCCAATGGGCTGGCCGGCACCGCAGTTCGGGCAGGGGCGCTCGCCCTCCCGTACCGGCGGGATCGTTGCCCCCACGCCGCGGAAACGGGTGTACATGCCGCGGTGGGCATCGTTGAAAAAGGCGATACCGGTTTGTTCGATCGCGATCCTGTTACCGGTTCCCAGCAGCATCGCCAGTGAATGCTCCAGCGCGCACATGCCGCTGCCGAACTGCAGGTCGGTTTTCGGTCGCCACGCGAGTTCGTGCGGCAGGTATCGTTCCGCCACCCTGCGCAGCACCACCTTGCCCCATACGCGTTCGCTCGCCCCGAAGGCATCGATATCGAACTGATCCATGAAACTCGGCGGCAGCGGTTGCTCGCTCACTGGCACCGACTGGCGGATATCCGAGCGGGTGACTGACTGGGCCACCTCCAGCACGGCCGGATGCAGGTACGGGAAACGTGGCTCCCAGTGCAATGCCGTGCCGATGCCCTTTGCAGGTGGATCGAGATAAGGAATCCGTTGCTGCACCCACGCACCCCAATCGGCATGCTCCCCGGCATTGAGATAGCCGCCGAAGAGACCGTCGCCGTCATCGCCGGTGGCGAAGGTGGTGCGATCGTCGTATTCCGCCGCCCGGTCAAGCGCAACGTACAGGGCAATGTTATTAAGCTGGCCCAAATCGAACGAGCGCTGCTGCGCGATGAGCAGGTCGAGGTAGCGCAACGCCTCCCGCTGGGTGAGGGCAATTGGTGTCCAGTCGAGACCGAGTGCATCCGCCACCTTCGCCGACCAGTCGAGGTCGGAATTGCATGGGTAGGGGAGGAGCATGTGCGCGGGCACGCAGGTGAGGTCGGAACTGCGGCCGACGGTAACTGCCCGGAAATTGTGACCTTGCCTGCGCCACATCGCCGCGATCAGGGCCGAATCCACGCCGCCGCCCAGCAGCAGGACATCGGCGCGAACTTCCTGTGTTGCCTGCCAGAGCGCGGCATCGAGCGCATCCACGGCGCGAAGTGACGTATCGTTCATGGCGACAAGTGTAGTGGGCATCACGGGAGTACTCCATGAAAATCGGCATGATCTTGCCACTGGCGGAAGACGAATTGGGATCGGCACCATCGTGGTCTCAACTGAAGGCGGCCGCGATCCAGAGCGAGGGGCTGGGCTTCGATTCCGTTTGGGTCTATGACCACCTGCTACACCGCTTCGAGGGTCATCCGACGGTGGGGTTCCATGAGTGCTGGACCATGCTCACCGCCCTCGCCGCCGTCACCGGGCGGGTGGAGATCGGCACCACTGTGCTGTGCGCGGCGTTCCGCAACCCGGCCTTGTTGGCGAAAATGGCGGAGACGCTGGACGAGGTAAGTGCCGGTCGGCTTATCCTCGGGCTTGGGGCCGGTTGGCACGAACCGGAGTTCGATGCTTTCGGCTTTCCCTTTGATCACCGCGTGTCACGCCTGGAGGAAGCGCTGCAGGTGATCAAACCGCTCCTGCGGGATCGCACAGTGGATTTCCGTGGCGAGTACCATCGCGCCGAGCATGCGGAGATTCGACCGCGTGGACCGCGCGCT
>DJVD01000102.1:6377-6585 GCA_002440805.1 Chloroflexi bacterium UBA6265 | reverse complement strand
AGCCAGCCGGTCAGGCTCGCGCCCTGGCCGTCCGGGCCGCGCAGCACCAGCACGGCCGCGAGGGCGGCGAGGATGCCGTTACGAATTAAGGTCGGTTTCCCTATTGGTTCGGAGTAGACCTGGCCGAAGCAATGACAATCCGGGGTTCGGCCCTGCGACAGCGTGTAGGCAATGCCGCCCATAAAGGCGAGCAGCAGGACGAGCCCGG
>DJVD01000102.1:0-6368 GCA_002440805.1 Chloroflexi bacterium UBA6265 | reverse complement strand
AAGCCCTCCATGGCCGCGCGGGAGCCGGTCAGGTCGGCCAGTTTGGTCACAGCCGCCAGGCAGAATACACCAGCGAGCAGCAGGCGCAGGATGAGCAGCGTTATATCCATAAACAGACTCCGGTCATAGAGGCACGTCTCAATCAGTTCGGATTTGAACCACCGTGCGCCGCGCGTTGTTTGGCACGTGATGCAGAAATTTGGAACGGTTGTCCCGAAGTGCGCTCTCGCACCCCGTGACAACCGTGTTTCGCATTGATCAGAGCATTCCGAAGATGCTCAAGTGATTCATCGGAGATACAGTACGCATAATTTGCGCCGCAGGTCGTTATGTCACTGGTTGCGGACAATAACCTGTTGCGTTACAGGCGCTGTAACTACCGAAATTATTCGAATCGACGTAGATGCATTCTGTTCCCTCAGCAGCATACGCCGGATAGCACCCCCCATCGAATGAATTGCAGGCGTTCACCATGCAAGGATTAGCGTGCGTTTGGCAGTAGACGTTTGCACACATGTCTCGCGGGCCACACGTACCATCCCCGTTGCAGACTTGATTGCTGCTACAGCAGACAGCATTCTTGCCACGACCACACTTGGTATTGGGCGTCTTGCATGGCCCTTTGGCACCCGCCTCGCCGGCACCGACCGCTGCGAGCACGCCGCCGAGTGCCGTGCCAGCCAGTCCCTTGAGCAACCTGCGCCGGGACTGGCCTGCTGCCAACGTGCGTGTAATTTGATCGAAGCGTTCCTGGTCCATCTCTTTCTCCGGTCTTGTAGGGTCGAAGTGAACACGCCACGGATCAACCCGCCAACAGTTGGGCTCAGGCCGGGAACGCCAGTCCCGTCGCCCGGCACGCTGGCGAATCCTGATCGAGATTCGGCACCGGAGGAAAGTTGTAATGTCTGAGTTATGTCGATTATCGTTCCTGCCTCAATCATATGTCAAGTTAGCATCCAACCAGGATGGTCCAGTCCTACGCCCAAGGAAATGTTTCAAGGTTAAAACGACACCTTTTCCCGCCGGGAAAGCGGCTTTCAGCGCATCATCTGATACGGACTCTTGATTAAGGCATAAGCTACGCGCGGTTCTCGGGAGCGGTGCATGATACGAAGATGGTATCCAACTGCCGATCAGTTGCCGCTTCTGACGTGTGGAGATTAAGGGTCGGCAGCTTTGACGTCCCTTCGTGCTATCCCCCACCGCTATCTACCAGCCAGTAAGAAATATTGAGACGAATATTAATATTTTCAATACAGGTATTGACATTATGAATATGGTGCCCTAGGATGTGCATATCGAAACGGTATGACCCCCACCGGTTCGACGGATGTACGGGAGTCGCCCCATTCAGCCGGGGCGATATCCCCCAAGGAGAACCAATCTATGCCAGCTTCCCAGTATCCGGTTCGAGCCGATTGCCCCACCTGTGGCGATCCCATGCACGTTACCCGCCTGGAGTGCGATGCCTGCGGAACCGCGGTGGAAGGCAACTTTTTCCTGCACAGCATCAGCCGCCTGCCTACCGATTCCGTCAGCTTTCTCGAATCGTTTATTCGCAACAAGGGCGTGATCAAGGATATCGAGGTCGATCTCGGCATTAGCTATCCCACCGTGAAAGCCCGTCTCGATGATGTGGTGAAGCAGCTCGGATTCGCCGAACAACGTGGCAAGTTGCGACCCAGCCAGGAGCGCGAGGAACGACGGAGTATCCTCGAGCGCCTCAGCGCCGGCACCATCTCGGCCGAAACCGCAGCCCAGCTTATGGCCACCCTCAATGAAGGGAGCAAGTCATGACAGATAGACCCGGCGCACGGCCAGGTAATGGGGATGAGCAATTCATGATCCTGCAGATGGTACAGGATGGCACCATCTCCCCGGATGAAGGCGGTCGCCTGATGGAAGCCATGGCCCGAGCGGCCCGCGTGGCTCCGCCCCCGCCGCCGCCAGCACTCGAGCCACCGCGCAGCGTGCATATCCTGGTCACGAATTCCCGGGGTGAACAGGAAGTCGATCTCACGTTGCCACTTGGTCTCGTCGAAATGGGCCTCAACCTCGCCAACAAACTCGCGCCCGGGCGGTTGCCCGATCTCACGGAAGTGAGGCGCAGCATCCGCACCGGCTATGCCGGCAAGCTGATGGATATCCACAACGGCAACGATCGCATTGAAATCACGATTAAGTAAGAGAAGGGATCACCACATGACATTTCGCAATGACGACGACTTTACCCGCAACCTGAACGATCGCATCAAGGAGCTTGAGGACATGAGTAACGAAATCAACGACCAAACAACCGAATTGGAAGACCAGGCCACGAAGGCCGAGGATGAAACCACCCTGCTTGATGATGCCGCCACGAAGGCTGACGACGAGGCCACCCGGGCCGAAGACGCCGCCTCCAATCAGGCCGAAGCCGCCCGGCAGGAAGGCGATACCATCTACTTCACTGCCAGGATCGATGCCTCCAAACCGCTGAAGCTGAACATTACCAACAACAATGGCGATATCAATGTCTCCAGCACCACTGGAGATAGCGTTGAGATCGAGGCCACCCGCCAGAGCGGCGAGGATGTTGACCATGCCCACTGGTTCTTCCAGCAGCTGGATAACGAAGTCACCCTGCGACCCAACTGGCAGGTTGGCAGCCACGTTGGCGAACTCGCCAGCAAACTTAAAAGCCAATTGAAGGAAGGCTTCCGCACCAGCGACTGGAGCAGCAAGGATTTCCGCTTCGGTCTCGATGTGAACTACGATCTCGTGGTGCGCCTGCCGAAGGACCTGGCCGAGGGATCCCGCGTTAACGTCAAGACGGCGAATGGCGATGGCCAGCTGCGCGGTGTGGCTGCCGAAGTCGATTTCAAGACCGCCAATGGTGACCTTGATGTGAGCGATGTGGCCGGTGCCCTTACCATCAACAGCGCCAATGGCGACCTCACCGCCACCGATGTGGCCGGCAAGGTCCATGCTTCTACCGCTAATGGCGATATCGATCTCAGCGACATTGCCGGGGCGATTGAGAGCAACACTGCCAATGGCGATGTGACCGTGAGTGGCAGCTCGGGTGCGGTATCGGTACGCACCGCCAATGGCGATATTGATATCACCAACTCCACCTGGAATGGTGGTCGGCTGGCAACGGTTGCCGGTGATATCACCGTCAATGCCGCGCTGGTGAACGCCACGAACTACTCGCTCGATTCCGTCAGTGGCGAAATCGACATCAATGCCCGTGTGCCAGAAGGCGCAAGCTTCACCGCCAAGAGCCTCACCGGCGAAGTGACCGCCAGTGGCGACCTGCAGAAGCAGGGCAAGCGGGAATGGAAGGCGGGCAGCGGTAATGGCCCGCGCCTGAACGCGAAAACCGTAAGTGCCGAAATCACCGCATCGGTCACCGTGGATAACTCGCTGACCCTGGTTGACGAGGAACCCGCTGACACCACGACGGAACAGGCGGAACCCGCGACCGGAGCGAAAAGAGACGGCGAGGTAAACGTCAACCTCGATTTCGAGCTCGAGCGCGCCAAGGGCTGGATCAAGGATATCGGTGGCAAGCTCGGCTCCATGCTGGGTGAAACCGGTGGCCTGCGATCCGAACTGATCGAGCCACGCAGACCAGAAGCGCCAAAGGCACCCGAAGCCCCACAGGCACCGGACATGCCGGAGGAGGTGAAAGCGGCCACCGCCGATCGCCGTACCAAACTTCTTGAGGCCGTAAAGAACGGCGAAATGACCGTCGACGAAGCACTGGCCGAGCTGGAGCGAA
The DNA here is from genome assembly GCA_002440805.1 of Chloroflexi bacterium UBA6265. Taxonomy (GTDB): domain Bacteria; phylum Chloroflexota; class Chloroflexia; order Thermomicrobiales; family UBA6265; genus UBA6265. The sequence continues at coordinate 2,602 of DJVD01000102.1, read as the reverse complement.
ACGCCTAAACCGCAACGCGGTGGGTGAGGATCTAATGCTCACCCACCGCCATGGGCGCGGTGGCATATCGGGGCCAGGACTGCATCACCAGATTGAACACATCGGTTGCAGCAATCGCGGGGGCGGATTGCTATCAACTACACAGCACATCGTGTGTATTGAGAGGAATCACGCTAATGAACACTCGTTTCATCACCAACCGGGAGATCGAAGACAAACAACTGTCCATCTCCACCGATTTCCGCCGCTCCCAGTCCACGTTCACTATTCCTGGCCTGCGTCACCTGATGGGTAACACCATCATTGCCCTCGGACTGCGCATCCACGGATGCCTGGAGGAACGTCGCGATACACCCGTGCTCCCGCGCCGGGCGCAAACCGCCCGAGGCATCTAGATGAGCACACAATCATCCCAATCCGCAGTCGGCGCATGGCTGGGTCCAGAGCGCCGACCGCTCACCGCCCTTCTCTCTACCGGATTTCTTTCCCTCATCAGCAATCAGCTCACCGGGTTGGCCGTACCGTGGTTTGTGCTGGTGCTCACCGGTAGCGCCACCAAAATGGGTATCACCGCCATCGCCACCATGCTGCCGAGCGTGCTGATGATGTTTGTTGGTGGTGCGATTGCCGATCGCACCAACCCCCGCAAGCTCAGCGCTTTTTCCGATGTGCTCAGCGGTATCACCGTCGCGTTGGTGCCGATCCTGTATGTGCTGGATTATCTCAGTTTCCCGTTATTGATCGCGCTGATGGTGGCCGGTGCCCTGTTCGATACGCCAGGCTACAGCGCCAGATCGAAGCTGTTGCCGCAGTTGGCCGAGCGGGGAGGCGTGCCGATTGAGCGCGTGACCTCAATGCAAGGGGTATTCCAGGCGATCGCCATGCTGTTTGGCGCGGTGCTGGCCGGTGTGCTGATCAGCGTGCTGGGCGCAACCAATGTTCTCTACATCAATGCTGCCGCCTTCGCTATTTCCGCCATCAGCATGCTCACGCTTATCCCGGAGATGCACGTTCCTCGCACCGATCTTCCCTCGGTTGTCGAAGATATCCGGGTGGGGTTGCGCTATGTGGCCCACCACGCCGTGCTGCGGCCGCTGATTATCAGCGCGTTGGTGATCAATGGTTTGCTTACCCCATTCTCGGCGGTGTTACTGCCGTACCTTGCGAAAACCGAGTGGGATAGCGCCACCCGGTTCGGCTTGCTCATGAGCGGGTTCGGTGTCGGCGGCCTGCTGGGCAGCCTCGCCGCGGGCGCGCTCACCGACCGCCTCCGCCGCAGCGCGATTTTCCGCATTAGCATCGTATTGCTCTCTCTGCCAGTCTTCCTCTTCGTGCCGCTGCCAACGCTTCCTGTTGGCTGGTTGGCGGTATTCCTGATCGGTATCGGATCGGGGCTGATCAACCCGGTGTTGGCGGCGATGATGTACCGCATCACCGAGCCGCAGATTCTTGGCCGGGTGAATGGCGTCACCGGAGCCGGGGCAATGATCGCCTCACCACTGGGCGTGCTGCTGGTGACACCTATCCTTGAACAATGGGGACTGTCACGCTCGTTCCTGGCCATCGCAATCAGCATGGCCGTGTTTGGTGCCTGGTTGCTCTTTATTTCGCCGCTGCTGCGGGAGGTGGATGCATTGGCCGATCGCCCCGATGAACCTGTTACTACCGGCGCCGAAAATACCCGTGAAGCGAACGTCGCTTAATGACATTTCGGATCGCAATCACAGATGCACCCGATCCCGGCGCTAGAGAAAATTCGCGCGGATCGGGTTCGATCAAGACCCTCAATTAGCAGAGCCTGTTGATGGTGAATGCCCATTCCCTGCCAATGTTATACCTGATCCGGCCGGAGGCGCCCATTCGTCAGGATTATTCATGAAATTACGTTTAACCAATTCGGACACCACTCTTATTGATAATGGTTAACCGTGCGGCTACTATTTTATCAATGCTGCAGTATGCATTTACAGATGGTTTCGCTGGGGGGCCTCCCATCTGTGCGTGGCGACTAGTTGTTCTAGAGGACGAGCACCATGAAGAATAGGCCTCTCGCTTGGCATGCCATCGGCGTGCTTATGGTGCTATCCCTGATAGCGCCATCCTTTTTCACGATCTTCAATGGCTCCGCATCATCGATAGCGCCACCGGTTGAAGTGCAGCAGCCGGCATCCATTATTGGTCCTGCAAGCACTGATATGACCGTGGCCTCGTTAACGCGCCCATGGCAACTAACCAGGCTACCGTTTGATGGAGCCACAAACATTTCTCAGGGGCCTCAGGCTGATCACTGCGTGAACTTGGGCCTGACACATGTAAGAAATTACAATGGCGTTACAGCAAACGAGCGGGCTATCGATTTTGCCTTGGGTTGGCGCGTGCCAATTCTAGCGGCTGGCGATGGGAAAGTTATTGCAGCCTTTCAGGACCCATACGGTGCCAAAATCATCCAAATCGAGCATGCGGAGGGCCTGGTATCCTGGTACATCCATCTGGATCAAATCGATGTCAGTACCGGCCAATGGGTGTCGGCCGGACAACGGATCGGTCTCAACGGCCATACCGGTTTAGGCTCTGGGGACCATCTTCATTTTACGGCCACTTG
>DJVD01000103.1 GCA_002440805.1 Chloroflexi bacterium UBA6265 | reverse complement strand
CAACTGCGACGGACACACCTACGCCATCTCCCACGGTACCGATCACGCCAACGCCAACCGGAACCGTCGAGATAACGCCATCTCCCACGGGAACCACTGACGTCACGGTTACACCGTCCCCGACCGAGACGGATGTGCCAACCACCACGCCTTCGCCAACGTCTACCGATTCACCGGGTGTCACACCTTCACCATCGTCGACGAATACGCCGACCGCCACTGCCACTACGGGCATGACGGCCACGAGTGACCCCGGCACAACGCCAACGGTCGATCCCACGGCTACCGCCGGTCCCACGGTAAGCGCATTGCCCAGCACCGGTGCCGGCGGCGCCGGCATGATGCCGATGGTGACGCTGCTCGCCGCCGCCTGCATCGTTGTGATCATGCTCTCGGCCTTCGTCCTGCGCCGTTCGAACGACTAGCCACACCACAACAGCCCGCGGTGATCACGATGATCACGGCGGGCTGTTTTCATGTTCGTACGATGAGAGCTTCGGAAGCTATTCGCCGATATGAATGATGACGTAAAGGTTGTAATCCGGTTGCCACACAATCAGGTTCGGCTCGAGATCCGTATAGATCGAGTACACCAGGCTACCTTCCACCGTTGCACCGGGCTCAACGGCAACATCCTCGGTGAAGATGGTTGGATCGTCGGAGATATATACCTGCTGGGCGGTCAGCCCCATGTTATCTACCAGCATGACCACGTATGGGGAGACAATTTCGGCACGATCCGAGAGATTGGTAAACGCGAAATCGATCTTGACGAAGGTCATGCCACGTTCGGCAACTGTGTACTCATCTTCCGATTGCCAATCGCGTTCCATGCCGGTGACCATGATCTCGAACACCGGATTGCCACGATCGTCGAAGAAGGTTGCTGGCTGGTTCAAACCGGATGCGAACGAACTCGGTTCACCCGATACTGCCTCCGGGGTTTGGGCGGTGGCCATCAACCCTGGCGACATGAGGAGAACGAGCAAAATACCAACACGAATGAGGAATTTCATGACCTTGCTCCTTCTGCGAATAACCTAATTGTCCAGCCGATGTGTTTCTCGTACGGTAGCATAGCTGTAAACAAAATACAGCCATTTCTCGGCCAATTAATCAACGAACCGCTGCAAGGCATGTGCCCTGCAGCGGTCGCAATTGAGGCGTGTTCAACCGGGTGGAATACCGCTTTGGCGACTAGCTCGCCGGGGTGGCAACAGGCGTGCCTTCAGTCGGCGTCGCCTCGGTCGGAACGCTGCCTTCGCTCAGGTTCACGATGTGCAGCAAGCCGGAATCCGGCTGCCAGCTGAACACGGCAGGCTGGGTATCGGCCAACAGTTCGAACACGACTGTGCCTTCATAGCTTTCGCCCGCGGCCAGCGGCACATCATCGGTGAACAGCGGATCCACGCCCTGGGCGGCCTGCGCCCAACTGCGGCCATTGTTCATGCCGGTAACATCCATCAGCGAGAAGTCATACGGTTCCACGATCAGGCTCGAGTCCGAAACATTTGTGACCTTGATATCCAGGGCCACGTACACCATGCCGCGCTCTGGCTCGTAGAACTCGTCGTAATCCTGCCAGTCGGAGGTGATACCGGTAACTTCAAACGTCGCAACCGGATTGCCGCGGTCGTCGGTCCAGGTAGCAGGTGCATTCAGGCCGTTGGCCAGCGCACTGTTCTCAATGCTGCCCTCGCTAATATCCACCATCACCAACATGCCGCTATCCGGCTGCCACATTAACGCGGCAGGAGCCACATCAGCCGGGATCTGGAAGATCTGCGTCAGCTCAGCCACTTCATCGGCGGCCAGGGCGCGATCGTCCTCAAAGATCTCATCGGTGGCATCATCCGCCAGCGATACATAGGCACTGCCATTATTGCGACCATACACGTCCAGCAAGCTGAAGTCGTACGGCTCCACAATCATCGACGCCCCGGAAATATTGGTAACCGAATAGCTCACAGCCACGTACATGTAGCCGCGCTCGGGCCTGGAATACTCGCTGTACCCGTCCCAGTCGCTTTCGATGCCGGTGACTTCAACAGTGGCCACTTCGTTTCCGCGCTCGTCGATCCAGGTAGCGGGGGTATCGAACCCGGTCGCCACGGCGGATGGCACATCCTGCGCGGCCGCGGTCATCAAACCGGACATCATGATGCCCATAGCAAAAAGAACAGTGAACAATTTCCTCATTGATCATCCTTCCAAACTATTCCGGGGCAACATCCAGCCATTGCCCCTCACCAGCCCCACAGTGTTTCTCCTCGTGGTTCCGCTATCTCCAACGCCCAATCCCTGCCACGGGTTCCCGCCCGATGCGTATAGCTAGCAGGAACCCCCTGCCTCAACCATCACCGGAAAGGATCCTGCCATGCCCGATCAACCCCTGGCCGCCGAACGCGCGGCGCTCGGCCACATCCTCGATCGCCTGATCGCCGAGGTGAACGATTTGGAGACGCTATGCAAACACACCCCGAGAATCGTCAGCGTGGCCACGACCACCGCCCGCGTGCAGGCAGCGCTGCAAAACGCCACCGAACCCGATTCGCTCGCCGAAATCCGCAAGGCACTCAGCGAAATCGAAACCGGAGAGGAGCATCCATGGTAGCTATGGCGCCCGATATTCACGCCCCCATCGTCGACCTCGAACCGCGATCGACCTACGAGGTGCTCACCCGCGAGAAGGTAGAACATTTCGCCGCCGACCTGGATGAGATTCGGCATCGCACCAATACGATTTTCTATCTCGTCATCGGCAGCGTGCTGCTGGATGTGCTGCTGCGATGGGCGTAAGCACATTACAGCCGGCCTTGCGCGATATCGGCGTGTTCAGCCGGATCACCATGCCGCGCCATGCCATGCGCCGCTATCAACTGGAGGCCGCGCAACCGCTGGCGCAGCACCTGCTGGCGCGCAGCGGCGAGCAGTTCGCGATGGTGTTTAGCCGCCAGGCCGGCAAGGATGAAGTGCTGGCGCAAATTGTGGCCTGGGTGCTGCTGCGCAATGCCGAGCGTGGCGGCACCATCGTGGTGGCCGCCCCAACGTTACGACCGCAAGCCATGATCAGTCGCGATCGGCTGCGCGACCGGTTGCTGGCCAATCCAATCACCGCGCCGCTGGTGCGGGTGAGTGATCGCACCATTCACGTCGGGAACGCGAAGGCGGTATTTGTTTCCGCTGCCCGCACCGCCAATGCCCGCGGGCTCACCGCCGATCTCGGCCTGATCGCCAACGAGGCGCAGGATATCCGGCCGGCGGTGTGGGATGCCGTGTTCGATCCGATGGCGGCATCCACCAATGCCACCACGATTTTCCTCGGCACGGTCTGGACCCGCGATACCCTCCTCGCCCGCCAGATGCGCTACCTGCGTAAGCGTCAGCATCAGGATGGCCTGCAGCGCGTGTTCCTGGTGCCGTGGCAGCGGGTAGCGCGCGATCTCCCGGCCTACGGGGCGCGTGTGCAGAGTCGGATCGATCAACTGGGCGAACAGCACCCGTTTGTGCGCACCGAGTATTTCCTCGAGGAACTGGATGGCCAGCAGAGCCTGTTCCCGCCGCAGCGGATCGCCATGATGGGGGGCAACCATCGCCGTCGCCATGCGGCCGAGTCCGGCAAGCGCTATGCCCTGTTGCTGGATGTGGCCGGCGAAGAGGAACACGGTGGCAGCCTGGAGGGGTTCAGCACCAGCAGGCGTGATAGCACGGCCCTCACCGTGGTGGAGGTGGATACCTCTGGCCCAAATGGACGCACCGTCTATCGGGTGGTGGATCGCCGCGCCTGGACCGGCCTGCGCCATACCGATGTGCATGCCCATATCATCGAACTGGCGCGGAACATCTGGCGTGCCAACTGGATCGTAGTGGATGCCACCGGCATCGGTGCGGGTTTGGCCAGCTTCCTGGAGGCGAGCCTGCGGCGATCGGCGATCCGGGTGGTGCCGTTTGTATTCACAGCGGCCAGCAAGAGTCGGCTGGGATGGGATTTCGTCAGCCTGATCGAAACCGGCCGATTCAAGGAGTATGCCGACGATGGCGATACCCTGACGCGCGAGTTCTACGATCAATTGGCCGCCACCGAATACGATGTCCGCCGCGGTCCCGGCAATGTGGTGCAGTGGGGCGTGCCTACCCACCGTGGCCACGACGATTTGGTAATCAGCGCTGCGTTGGTTGCCGCGCTGGATGATCTCGACCCCCGGCCAAGAATTGCGGTGGGATCGGGGTAATCATCCTGCGCAGCATCGCCCCTTGGAGGCGATGGCCGCCGGCTACCCATCTTTAACCGGTGGATTCATCCCCCTGTGGCCCCGAATGACGGGCCGATGCCTGCAGGACGTGTTGCCGCGAGATGTATGGTGCTGTATCCCGCGGCGACAATCCTTGCCCAAATCAAACGTTGTGTCGCTCGATGGCTATAGCCCTCATCACTCGGCGGATCGAGAAGTGGTGGGGAGGAACTCAAGGGTCGGCGGGGTGTGCAGTGTGGCGCTGACGACGCAGTAACGCTCGGCGGATTTCAGCAACCGGTCTATTTGGTCCTGCGGGGCATCGGTATCGATGGCGGCGATAATCCGGATCGATGAGTAACCGACCGGGACCTCGCGATCGACGGCGAGTGTGCCGCGAACATCCCACGTTCCTTCCACGCGCAAGTCGAGACGGCGCAACTCAAGTCCCATTGCGGCAGCAACGAGCCGGATCGTAATCTCCTGGCAAGCGGCGAGCGAGGCGAGGAAGATATCTCCCGAGCAGGGCAAATCATCGTCGCCACCCACGGCGGGATGAGCGCCGACCTCCAGCACGGTGCCTGCAGGGCCATCAACGGCAATCTTCACGCGGCGAGGATCCTGACCGGATCCGGTGACGCTGCGCACAACGGTTGTGAGCTGCGCCGAAGCTGGGTCATCGCGATATCCCTGTTTAAGGGATGCCTGTCGCTCGCGAAGGGTTGAGGTAGGGTTAATCTCGGTCATGGGCATGATTCCTGTCACTACGTTCCTGATCATCGTAACAGCCGCACCGCACATACAGCCGATCCACAGGCCGGGCGTTTCACCGCTCGCCAGGCGCAACCTTGCTCTTCACGTCGCCTGCAACGGATTGTAGAACGGCGAATACGAATGTGCTTTGGGATATGGGCACGTTCGATCGCTCTGGAATGAGTTCTATGGGATCCGTTTTGCCGAGTGCACCAACGCGTGCCGGGCCACGACACAGCGGCATTCGTCACCCTTACCGGTGCAGGGTTTGCCTGTCGTCCGGTGTGCTGCCGTTCCCTCGCTCCCCGTCGTCACCCGTGGGCATACCTTCGAATCGTGACTTCATGCGGTGTCCAGGGACTATGGACTCGTATATCAGTTCACTCCGCCAGGCACCACTATCCTCTAGACGACCGTAATTTGTCCTGTCATTCCAGCGAGCCCGTGATGACGACACACAAAGCGGTAGATACCCGGGTTGTCGAATCGGAACGAGAAGCTCTCGCCCGGATGGATCTTGTCGGATGCAAAACCGGCCGCACTCGACGAGACGTTATGCCAGTCGGCGCCCTTATTGATCCAGGTAACCACTGTTCCCGCCGGGATTTCGAGGTATGCCGGATCAAAGCGATCGTCCACCATGGCAATCACCACACCGCCCTCAGCCGCAGGGGTCTCCGGCACTGAAGAACTCGTCGGTGTGGGAGACGCCTCCTCCGATGCTACAGGGGTACCGTGATGGTGGTCCCCGGAAGGTTCGTGAACCCCCACAACGTCGTCGAAGATATCCGCTGCGGGACCGGTCGGTTTGTGGCCTTCGTATTGGATGACCGTCATCATCCCGTTCGCCATGTGGTGCTCCACGTGACAATGGAACATCCATACGCCGGGGTTGTTGCCCAGGAACTCCAGGTCATAGCGCTCTGATGGTCCGATCAGGACGGTGTCTTTTGTCCACTCCATCCCCTCGGGAATGGGATTGCCATCGGTCGCAACGATCTTGAACGAGTGCCCGTGCATATGTATGGGGTGCGCGAGATGTCCTGCATTGATCAGCCGCAGTAATACCCGCTCCCCTTCTTTGAGCATGATCGGCGGGATGGCACCATGCGCGCGACCATTGATTAAGAACATATCGGTGCCGAGTTCCCCACCGCGCAGCATCTTGTCTCGCGGACCGCGTTCCGCTGTGCCAGCGGCAACCTCGGGAGTCAACTCCAGATCCCACTCTCCCAGGACGAGCGTGTACTCCTGGTCATAGGTATAGGAACGAGGAGCGGTCCTGGGCTCGATAATGAGCGGGCCATAGAGCCCTATTGGCACCTGTAACGCGGGGTCAGCGTGGGAGTGGTACCAGCGAGTGCCACCGGGGGTGGCGATAAATTCGTAGATGAATTCGTCGCCAGGAGGGACGGCAGCCTGGTTTAATCCAGCCGGTCCGTCCATCGCTGGCGGCAGGTGCACACCGTGCCAGTGGATCGTCGTCGGCACGGGCAGCGAGTTCCGCAAGATCACGCGAATGAGATCGCCCTCACGAACACGTAGTTCAGGGCCCGGGATTTGGCCGTTATATCCCCACGCCCGAACGGTGACTCCGGGTATGAGATCCCAGTCGAGTTCCTCGGCGGTAAGCACGAATTCACGGGTCTGTGATTCACTCTCGGCGGCACGCTCCACACGATCTTCGCCCTGTTGAAGCAACGCCTGGGCAGTACCAGGCGTGCCTCCCAGGAGGGTGGCGGCAACTCCGCCCCCAAATCCCTGGAATGCACGCCGACGTGAAATGAGAGGAGCACGGCGGGAACCGGAACGCTGAGACTCCATCCTGCTATCCACCTTCGTGAGAAACGCTGGCTTCACGGCCGAACACCAAGAGCAGTGTCGTTGGTCGAGTGCGTTGGATATCCCTGGCATCCTCGTGCCAGGGATATCCGCGGCGCTCAACCTTCGGAGCATCACTCCAGGTTCTTTGGCCGTAGCCGCTAGTGACCGCTTTACTCCTCGGGTACCGGGGAAGCAGGTGGCTCAACTTGCTCGCCTTCCGCACCGATCGAGAAGATCGTCACCATGCCATGAAGCGCATGGGGGTTACCTGATTCCTTCTCGGGAATGAAGCAGACGACGACATAGTGACCTGGTTCAAAACTCATCTCAACAAGGGTGGACTGTTCGCCGGAAATCGGCATTACAAAGCCAACATCGACAAACTCCTCCAGGTTGGGAAGGCCTGCTGGCGGAGTTGCATCCGGCGGAAGCGAGATGAGGGTCAGCGCATCCTCGACACTGATTCGCTCAGGCGTCTTGGCAATGAACATCTCATGAGGCTGATCACCGATGTTCGTCACTTGCCAAATGTGCGACCCGGCCGGTATTTGCTCTGGCAGGATGATCTGGAAGCTGTCAAGTTCGACCGCGATCACATCTTCTGGCGCTGGCGGTGCTTCACTCACGTCGCCCACTACGTTCATCACCTGGGGCGGAAGTCCGGATTCTGGTGGCGTCAGAAGCAACCATTCGCCCGGGGTCAGCGTAACTACCGCCTGAGCCGCTGGCGAACCAGGGAAGGCGAAGACTCCACCAGCCCACGTGGCGTCGTAAAGGATCGGTGGAATTCCTGCTTCCGGGGCTCCTTCCTCACCGGCTACAGGTGAAGCGCCAGTCTCTGCTCCGGGCGGAGGTCCAAGATCGGCAAGNNGCTATGATGGTCACTTCGGGATATCCGAGACCGCTTAGTAGTCCTCCGCCAACTGCAGGCGTTCCCTGGGCGGCAACACCCACGCCACTGAGCATCAGCACAACGATCATGAATCCGAGCGTAAAGTTACGGGTCATTTGCATGCTCCTAACCGTACACACCTCTCCCTTGGCCGAACTTCGGCCTGGGTATTAAATTCCGAAGGTTTTTCAACCCGCCGGAGAATTGACCCATTCTACTGGACATAATGCATTATGGCAAGAGGTTTGGATATTTCGGTATAAACTCGATGACAAGTCACGGCACGTGCACGGGAAGCGGCCCGTTATCAGGCCACGCCACCTCTGCTTGCCTACTGTTCCACTTCCACC
>DJVD01000180.1 GCA_002440805.1 Chloroflexi bacterium UBA6265 | reverse complement strand
TGTAGATGAACTGATAGGTGAACTGGTCGCGTAGCGTTTTGGGCGTGATGAACTCAATGCCGATCCGCACGCCGCCAGCAGCCAGGGCCTCGGCGAGTTGCTTCAGACGCGGTTGCAGGTAGGCATACTGTTCTTCGTAGGGGCGCTCGTTGTTGGCTGGCATGATGCCGGTGGTGACATTCAGCGATCCCAGCTCCTGCGCCAGGCTGAGAACCGGCTTCAATGCCTCGATCTGGGCATCGCGATGGGCATCGTCCTGCCAGTTCACGCCCGTATTCCACACGCCGGGGATGATATCGCCGAAGAGGTCTTTCAGCGCTGCTACGCCATGCTCATCGGCATAGGCTTTGGCCTCGAAGATATCGAATGACACACCTTCGAACCCGGCATCCTTTGCCAGCTTGATCGAATCGGCCAGGGAGATGTTCTGAATGCCGATGGTGCCGGGAATCAACAGATTGTACATGGATAGCTCCAGGTTCTAGGCGAGAACATCGTCCAGCACTTCAACATCAAACGGCGTGGGCGTGCTCTTGCCCGGCACCGGATCGGCGGACGGATCGTCGGGTAGCGATACGGTTTGGCCCAGCCTGGCGCTCAGGTAAGCGGCCTTGATCACTTGCAGCACGCGAATGGCCGCGTCAGCATCAGCCGGGTTGGAGGCGCCGTCACGAACCACCTTGATGAACTGGCCGATTTCGGCGGTGAAGGTATGGGTACCAGGAATCGAGCGGCGGGCAGCTTCCGGCCAACCGTAGAGCTGGTGGCTGACGAAGGTTGCGCCACCACCCACTGCCCCAAGTGAGCCGCTGACCTCGAACTGGCGTGAGCCATCGACATCGAATGCCCAACTGGTGAGGATTTCGCCAACGGCGCCGCTGGCAAAGCGAATCGTCACCTGGCCCGTGTCCTCAGTGGGCCAATCTGCGATATGGAAGCGACTGAGGAACCCGGTGACTTCGACCGGCTTGTCCTCGCCCGCCAGCGCCAGGAGCCGGTAGGTGCTGTGATACCCGGTGTCCAGCAACTCGCCGCCACCGGCGGATTTCACATCGGTGCGCCAGCCGCGGGGGCCGGCTGGCGGCATTTGCGCGTAGCTGTAGGGATCGTAGGCCTGGTTGCGGAAGGTTTCGATGCTGCGCATCAGGAACGGCTTGCCAATCACACCGGCAGCCATCAGGCGGCGGGCCTCGATCAGGCTTGGCTGGAACACCTGGTTGTGACCGCTCATGAACGGCACACCGCTTTCGTCAATCACCGCCTTGATCTTGCGGGCATCCTCCAGCGTGGTGCAAAGTGGCTTCTCGCACAATACGGCCTTGCCTGCCTTGGCGGCAGCAATCACGGCATCGGTGTGGAGATGATGGGGCAGGCAGATGTCCACCACGTCCACGGCATCATCAGCCAGCATCGCATCGAGCGAGTTGTAGATTTTGGCGGCGCTATTGGTATGAGTGAGGCTGAATGCCTCGGCACGGGCGGTATCCACCTCGGCCAACGCAGCGATAGTGGCGAACTGCGGAAACGCATTCCAGCCAATTGCATGCTGGGCAGCAATGCCACCCGAACCAACGATTCCTACGCGCAACAACGAATTACTCATGCCGGAAAACTCCAATCACAGCATTGTGCGGGCGGACCACTCCGTCCTACAGTCGCCGTGATTGTAGACGTGTCTGCGCGATGTGGGAATACACCTGGGTGGGGATGTGTTACCCGTACATCAATCTGCCCGGCGTTCGGCGCACCCGGCTGTAGCCGATGATTGCCAGCCCGGTAGCGATAAAAGCCAGCAGCAACGCGCCACAAATAGTGAGCACGCCGGTGTAGCCATTGCCATACTCACCCGGATCGAGGAAATCGTATGGGTAGTAGCCGGTCTCATGTCCACGCAGCAAGGTGAGACTGAGGTAGACCAGCGGAAAAATGATATAGAGCACCACGTTCCAACGTGGCGTGCGAGGCCCAAGCGGCACGATGAGGATATCAAGGAGCATCACAACCGGAATGAGTTGATGCATGACCGAACTGGCCCACGTATGTTCCGACGTGGTGAAGGGGTTGTAGAACCCATCAAGCAGGGTGGCGTAGACAACACCCGTGAGTAACAGCGAGATGACGGCAATGCCGCGAATGACATCCCACCAGGCCGGGTTGCGATAGCGACCGAACACCGTGGCACCAAGGATCAGCACCACTCCGGCGATCAGGTTGCTTTCATAGGTGAAGTGTGTCCAAAGGTTTGGGTCGTTGTAGTGGTTGATGTTGAAGAAGACCGCGATAAAGGCCATGACACCGAAGATGAGGCGATAGGCGCGGATCCAGATAGGGAGCATGGTGGTCGATCCTCACGTCTCGTTGATGTACGTTCACTCTTTACATTGTAGCCTAGCCAGGCAGGCGAGTGGGTGGTTACCCCGGCAGAATTCCCGGCGGCGATTCGTTCTCACATGCTGGAGGCAATGTCGGCGAGCTTCGTAACCGTGTTCCAATTGCGACTGGTGTGATTACTGCCGAGTCGTTTGCCGAGGGCGCGGGCATCGTACGTTTGCCCACTGATGCCGTTGGGCAAATGCAGGTAAATCTCGCGGCCAACTGCCGTGAGGTGATCTTCCCCGAACTCCAGATCGGCGAGGGCAGCGGGCACAGCGTGGTTCAGGAACTCGACGTGCAACTGCTTTGGATCGGCGACTTTGGGATACGGATTCTGTGTCACCACCTGGCGCATGTCGGTTGCCGTGCGGATGATTACCGGCACGGTCATGCCGACGTGATCGCTGATGGCGGTTTCCAACCGGACCTGGAGGCTTTCCTCATTCGACGCACCCGCATACGCAAACATCACGTTGCCGCTATTTGCGACTGTTGTTGGATTGCTGCCGCCCACGCCTGACACGATCTCCTTCAAGTCTTTCATCGAGATGCGTTTGTTTTTGCCGACATTTACGCCCTGGAGGAGCGCGATAAAAACCGTCATAGTCCCTCCGGCATCCGTGTCATACTCAATAGATTGGCCTTGTTCGGGGTTATTAATCCCGGTTTTATCAGGTACGTTACCAATATGCCCAACTTTCTCAAGCGGTTCTTTCAGGATGATAACGGTGAGTACGTGGTCGCACAGTGGCCCAACCTGCCCGTGTATATGATCATGGCAAGTTCGCTATTGTCACGACTGAACATCGGGTCGGCTGCACATCGATTGTTCGAACTCACCACATTTGGGTCGATCTTCCTTTGGGCATACCTTGAGATCACCCAGGGCAATTCTCCCTTTCGCCGGGTGCTTGGTGCGGGGGTGATGGTGTGGCTGCTTGCCACCACAACCGCAAACCCGTAGCTTACCCATCCTGAGTATTCCCGGTGAAATGCGGCGGTATCTCACACCCAACATTGCCACATGAAACGCTCTCACCCGGCGGAAGTACGGACCCAGAGGGTTGAAGCAGCGTCAATGAATCGACGGCCAGAGAACATTCGCCTCGTCCCAGAACGCTCTCCCAATCAAAGTGAAGAGCGAACGTCGCTGGCAGTCATCACCTCACCAATATCGGCCAATTGGGACAACGAAACCAACCGGACCTGAAGCGTCGGCCGACACACTGGCCACCATTGCCTGTTGCGGCCAGGTAGCGATCGACAGAAGTTCCGATTAGCGTTATTTCAGCTCCCTGAGCCGGTTTGTGATATTCCCTTTAGCAATAATACATCATCATCGGGCAATCATCGCGATCGCGGTAGCATCCACGCTTGCAAGTGTGCAGGCGTACGGGAGGGCACAAACTCGCCGGCGACCGGGGTGGCAAGTTCGCCCTCGATCATGCCGGTGGCCCGGCCAAGCACCTCGCTGAGCCATACCGAGTAGGTCTCATTGATATGCATGCGGTCGCGGTGCACGGTAATTCCGCCGATCACTGCCGGGCAAAAGTCCTCTGTACACATCCATGGCACGATATCGACATATTCCGCGCCGTGCTCCTTGGCTACCCGCGCTTCCATGGCATTGTGTTCGGCATGAACCGCGTCGTCGAATGGATCGCCGCACTTTTTCACATCGGAGGGATTGGCTTCCAGGCACTGGATACCGGCCTGGGTAGGATAGGCCTGATCGCCCAAAACCACCACGCGACCGGCATTTGGCGAAATCGCATCGATGGTTTTACCGAGGCCCTCTTCCCACGCCTGATCGACGCCATCCGAAGTGCCCTCATCGCCGGTACTGCGCAACGAGCCATCATACGCGCTGGTGATCACGACCAGATCGGGCTGGATTTCGGCGATTTTGTCCATCGCCCAGGCGCGGTACTCAATACACTCGGTGTATTCGCGGCCAAGCACATTCGAAAATGTGGGGAAATCGGGGGCAATACAACCCGGCTTGTTCAACTGGATCACTTTCCAGTCGTTCGCCTTGCCGATCAGGTCGAAGGCCGGAATCCACATGGCGGCGTGACTGTCTCCATAGATGACCGCCGTGCGGCTGCCATTGGGATCGCCATGGACGCAGGCGCTGGAGCTTGTGGCCGCCCGGGTGACATCGCACTCCTTGCTATAGGCGGGGTTATCAATGCGGGGCGCCTGCTCCGGCCATTCATCCACATTCACCGCCGCGGCCACCTCGGCCAATACCTCTGCCTCGCCCGGATATTCGGACTGGGCCGCGTCCTCGATGGTGATTGGCGCCGGTTCCTGGTTGGCGCGGATGGTGCCCTCGCCCAGGACCATGGGAATCGCGATCAGCAGGATGCCGAATGCCCAACTCCACTGAGGTGGTCGCACCTTCAGGAAGGAGATATTGCGCATCGGGTTTTCAATGAGGTGGTAGGTGAGGGCGGCCAGGCCGGTAGCAATCACGAGCACCAACAGTTTCTCGGGCAGGGAGAACGGTCGGCCAATGGCGCTCGGGCCGATCTGTAGCATGGGCCAGTGCCACAGGTACATACCGTAGCTATAGCGACCAAGCATCTGCAGTGGCGTGAGCGCGAGGAATCGATCCATCACGCTGTTGGCGGCCACCGATCCGCCCATGATGACGGCAGCTGCGCCGGCGACCGGGAGGATGGCGATCCAGCCGGGGAATGGCGTATCGCCCTGGATGATAAAGCAGGAGGCGATGATGAGGGCGACGCCGCCGATCATCAACCAGGTGCCGAGCGCACGCGGGATATAGAGGATGCGGGGCAGGAATACGGCCAGCAGACACCCGACGGCGATTTCCCACACGCGGGTGAAGGTGCTGAAGTAGGCAACGGTGGCAGCGGATTCGGTGGTGGTGATACTCCACCAGTAGCTGACGATGAACATCACCACCAGGGTGATGCCGGTAATCGTGCGCACCGAGATAGTGGTGAGCTTCCGGGCGATGAACGCCAGTACTAACATGATCAACGGCCAGACAATGTAAAACTGGCCCTCAACCGCTAACGTCCAGTAATGCTGGAGGGGCGAGGCCGTACTCTGGGCGCCGAGGTAATCCGTACCGACCGCGATAAAGCGCCAGTTGGCGAGGAACATCGATGTCCATACCGCATCTTTGGCGGTGGTGTTGCCGGTGGTGGGTCCCATCCAGTAATAGGTGGCAAGCACCGTAAGGACAATGATCAGCGCGCTTACCGGCAGCAGGCGGCGGAACCGCCGACCCATGAAGTCCCAGAAGTCGATCTTGCCACGGTTCTCGGCCTCGCGCAGCAGCCCGGCGGTGACGAGGAACCCGGAGAGAACGTAGAACACATCGACACCGGTGAAGCCCCCCGCCATCCATGAGATACCGGCGTGAAAGAGCATGACGGTGACAGACGATATCGCCCGCACGCCTTCGATGTCTGGTCGAAATTTGCGGTTATCGGCAGGTGCTACCGGCGTTTTCGCCATCCCGTCGGCCATCGTTGTCTTCCCCCATTATGTTGCGATTTGAGGGTAAGTGTAGTGGATTCCCGGTCAGACGATGAAGCCA
>DJVD01000305.1:12626-12851 GCA_002440805.1 Chloroflexi bacterium UBA6265 | reverse complement strand
CCCAGCGTGAACTGAGCGTGCCCGGACGGGGCGAGTACATGGCCAGGTGCACCTTGTCGCATTTGGTACGTTCAAGCATGTCATAGGTCTGCATGAACTGGGCTTCCGTTTCGCCGGGGAAGCCGACGATGATATCGGTGGCCACCGTGACGCCGGGCACCTTCTCGCGCGTGGTGGCGATTCGTTCCATCCACAGGTCCCGCGTGTAGGTGCGGCGCATGCGCT
>DJVD01000305.1:0-12531 GCA_002440805.1 Chloroflexi bacterium UBA6265 | reverse complement strand
GCGAGAGCGAACTCTTCTCAGCAAGGTCATACCCATAGGCATTCACGGTTTGGCCAAGCAGGGTAACTTCCCGAACGCCACCGTCCACCAAACGCTTCACCTCGGTGACGATGTCGTTGAACGGGCGGCTGGTTTCCTTGCCGCGACGATACGGCACGATGCAGTAGCTGCAAACAAAGTTGCAGCCGTAAATGATTGGCACAAACGCCGCAATCCCCACCTTGTTCCCGGATAACTGCGGCTGGTAGTAATGGGGGAGGCTGGCGAGGTCATCTTCCAGCAGTTCCAGTTCCGGGACCACTTCCACCAATTTGTGGAAATCGCTGGGGTTGAAGAACAGATCCACGTGTGGGAAGCGCAGCTTCAACTTTTCCTGTTGCCGAGTCACCATGCAGCCAGTAAGCACCAGCGGCATATTGGGCTTTTCCTTCTTGATGCGCCCCAGGTAATCGAGCCGGCCTGCCACTTTATCTTCTGCGGCCTGCCGAACCACGCAGGAATTGAGGATGACGATGTCGGCATCGATCTCATTATCGGTTTTGCGGTAACCAACTTCCTGCAGCATCGCCGCAATCTTCTGGCTATCGGCTTCATTCATCTGGCAACCCATGGTCCAGATGAAGAACTTTTTACCGTTGGCCGGAATTGGGTGGCTGCTCATGGGCGCCGGGTTTGTCGCCTGGTCGTGTGGCACCAACGGAATTACGCTTTTGGTTTGCACGGAAACCTCCGATAATTGCACAACAATAGTCACCTTGCCGGAAACGAAATCCAGCAAGGTGCCCTTGTAACGATTCATTATAGAGGAGAATCCTGTCCCGCGTCCGAAGCGAGGTTTGGGCACAACCGGTGGAATTGAACGTACGGACACTTCGACGCGGTCTCCCCGTATAGGCTACCTTAGGTACAGGAGAGATACTCGGTATGGCAATCCGCCGGATGCCGTGCAATGCGCTCTGTTCACACTCTCCCCAGGAGGCTTCCCCGCATGAGGTTCACCAGGATTCGTGCCTCGCGATCCGCTGTTATTGCCACCGTTACCCTCGCTCTCGCAATGATCGTTTCCATGGTCGGTACATCCATCCAACGGGAAGATGCGTCCGCGCAAGGCGTCAGCTGGCTCAGCACTGAATCAGTTAACTATCTGACATCATCCGGCATCCCGGTGATGGTTCCCAGCTGGATTCCCGGCCCTGTAAGTGGAACCTCTCCCGAGATGTATGCGGGCGGCGGAAGTTACAGCATCTACTTCTATTCGGGATCGTCGTTCCTGTTTATCAAAGGGGTAGCTGGTGGAGGTTTCCCCGGCGGATCAGAAGCGAACCTGAATGTAGAGCTAAGTGTCAACGTCAGCGTGCAGGGCTGGCCGGCGATCCAGGACATCGGTATTCCCGAAGGATCCACTACGCCCATCTACGATAAGGTCATGTGGATTGCGGATGGCGTGCTTTACACCATCATGGGCAACGGCCTCGATTCCGATTCGCTGTCGTTGGCGAACAGTTCAGTTGCTCTCTATGCCTCAGAGCCGGCACCAGCACCGACCGAACCACCGGTGGTGGAGGAAGCGCCCCCCGCAAACACAGGCGGTAACACCCAGACTTCGGGCGATGAAACCTCGACGCAATCCACCACTCAGTCGTCATCGCAAACATCGACATCCGGCGGGACGTCGACGGGAACTAACGCTACAGATGCGGAGGTATCCGAGAGCAACAATTCGACGATTGGCGATGCCAACGAACCCACGCCCACCCCGACTGGATCCTCCGATGGGACGTCAGGGGCCTGGTTTACCGGTGTCCTGAACGCCGAACCGAGTGATGGCACAGATGGCGCCAATCCTCCGATTCTGGCTGGCGACGGTACAGGTGGCCCGCCGTAGCTGTCAGGCAGATGCCAGTTCGTCTTCAACAGGTTTGCGCGGCAGCTCAATGCTGAACTGCGCGCCGCCCCCGGGAGCATCCGTAATGCGAATGCTGCCGTCGTGCGCCTGCACCAATTCCCGGACGATATAGAGGCCCAACCCCAACCCAGGTACCGCACTCTCGTTTGCATCGCGCGTGCGATAGAACGCGGTGAACAGGGCTTCCCGCGCTTCCTCAGGAATTCCCGCACCTTCATCGCTGATATCGATAAAGACATGCTCGTCGTCAGCTGCCACATGCACGGTAACCGTGCCGCCGACCGTGTACTTGATGGCATTGCCCACCAGGTTGTCCAAAACCTGCATCATGCGGTCCCGATCGAGCAATGCCGGCAACGTCGGCTGATCGGTTGTGAGTACCACCTGATGGGTGGACTGGCTGGCGCGTTTGCCTTCTACCACTGCCGTGGCGATTTCCACAACGTCGACATGTTCATGAAGCACGCTCAGCCGACCTGCCCGCATGCGCGAGACATCGAGGAGATCGTCTACCAGCCGGGTGAGGCGATCGGTGTGCAGTTCCAGCGTTTTCAACC
The DNA here is from genome assembly GCA_002440805.1 of Chloroflexi bacterium UBA6265. GTDB lineage: Bacteria > Chloroflexota > Chloroflexia > Thermomicrobiales > UBA6265 > UBA6265. The sequence continues at coordinate 10,068 of DJVD01000305.1, read as the reverse complement.
ACTTGATGTGTTGCTCGTGGCCACCTTCGCGGGTAAGATCCCGCGAGATCACCTGGGCAAACCCGCGAATCGGCGTGAGCGGCGAGCGAAGTTCGTGGGAGACCACGGAAACGAACTCGTCTCTCAATCGCTCGGCTTCTTTCAGCGGTGAAACATCCTGGAACACGCCGACCACCGCATCGATTTCGTTATCCTCGGTAATCAGCGGCGCGGCGCTGGCCACCACAGGCACGAGTCGTCCATCCGGGGTCGTCACAATCAGCTCCACGCTGGTAACGGTGGAACCATCCAGCATGGCCTGGACCATCGGCAGTTCGATATCCAGGTCCGGTGGATCGGGGGTGATGCGAAGTTGGTCGATGCGTCGCACACCAAGTTGGGCACCCGGTTTGTTCAGCCCGAACAGTTTTTGCGCCGCTGCGTTGCTGGTGACAATTTGGCCGTGAGGAGGCCGAATCACCATCACTGCCTCGGGCATGGTCTGAATTACCGCTTGCAGTCGACGGTGGCTATCTTGCACCCGTCCCAGTTCTTCCACCTGGAAATCGGCCAATCGCGCCGATTCCATAAATGCAACGGTGCGATAGGCCAGGGCTTGCAGCCGCGCCTGCGAGGTTTGGGTGAATTTGTACGGCACGTACAAGCCTACCCACGCCACACCGGCGAGCGCGTTCTGGCCATCGAAAATCGGCACACCCACCACTGATCGCACATGCGGATTGGTGGAGAGCACGTCGGGAACATTGTCGCGCTCTGTAATATCGCTGATCACCACCGGTCGCCGCTCGGCAGCCACTCGGCCAACCAGCCCGTAATCGATGGGGACAATGCGGCTCGGATCATCGCCCGGCAGTGGCTCCATGCCCTCTTCGCCGCCATAGGTTGCCGCCTGCACGAGCGATTGGTTTGGGGTATCCATCAGGTAAATGGCGCCGGCACTTGCTCGGTTGACACGCACCATGGCCGTAAGGATGCTTTGCAGCACCTCCACGAATGCGGCGCTGTCGCCCGCCGGTCGCTGCGCGGCCGCAATCTCTACCGAATAGAATGCGGTGTTCGCCGCACGTAGTGCCGATGCCTCGATCTTGGCGATAGCCAATTCGTGCTTGAGGTGCTCCATCATCGTGATCAATGCGGCCGCGGCGAGGAGATAGATGACGATAATCCAGAGGTCGGTGGTGACGTCCCACGAATCGAAGATTCCCTGCCGGCCGATAAAGAACACGTCCAGCGAAGCCAAGCCGGTGATGGTGGAGGTGAGTCCTCCTACCCAATCGGCGGCATAGGTGCTGAGCAGAATGAGGGCCAGGAGGATAGCTACCAGGACGGCTAAAGGAATGGCGAAAGGCATCAGGTTGAGCGCCAGCATCGGCACCAGCACGACCACGATCGCGAACACCAGGCGCCACGGATCAACGCGCGCATTCCGGAACGATGTGACCGTATCACTGCCAATACTGGCCCACATGCGCAGTTCGCGGGCCGAACGTTGCACGCCGCGACCGCCGGCAGCGAATATCCCGACAATGCGATTCCAGGTTTCAGGTGTCATGCGGGCTTGTGCCCACTGTTTAATACGGTTGTCGCCCACTGGACTCCCTGCCTATCGACGGCATTAACGGTTGTGCGCAACGCCCAGAATCACTGGTCGACCAAGCGATGGCGAATGTTTCGTCTGGTTCAATCGGATAGTATCCTAAGCTGCAAGAGAGACAAGGTTGTCGCCGCTCAGTCCCATTCAGGAGAATCAGTATCTGTGACCGATCACGATTTTCTCACCTCACCGGAGTTTCTTGACGAGCCGGTGTTCGATCTCAATATAATCGGAGCCGGCCCTACGGGCCTGTTTGCCACGTTCTACGCTGGTCTTCGCGGTATGAGCGTGCAGATAATCGATTCGCTCGAAGAAGCCGGTGGCCAGTGCACGGCGATGTACCCTGAAAAGTACATCTACGATGTTATTGGCTACCCGCGAGTGCTGGCCAAGGATTTTGCCGCCGCATGCCTCGAACAGGCGATGAAATCTGATCCCACCATCCGCCTTAGCGAGCAGGTACAGCAACTCTTCCAACTGGAAGACGGTACGTTTGCACTGCAAACAAGCAAGGGCATTCGCCGGAGTCGCGCCATCATCATCGCGGCTGGCGTGGGCGCGTTTGAGCCGACCCGGCTGGCCGCACCGGGTGTGGAACTACTGGAAGGCAAGGGTGTTCATTACTTCGCCAAACACATCGAGGACTTCCGCGACAAGAAGGTCGTCATTGTGGGAGGTGGCGATAGCGCCGTCGACTGGGCACTGACGCTGGAGCCGATTGCCGAAAGCGTGCGAGTGATCCACCGCAGCAAGTTCCGCGCGCACGAAAGCGCAGTGGACGAGTTGCATGCATCCCGCGTGGATTTGCATTATCCCGAGTATGAAGTGACGCAGGTGCGCGCCGGGGATCATGGCCGCATTGCCAGCCTGACCTTCACCCACAAAGATGGCTCCAGCCAGGATGTGGACGTGGATGAACTGATCTGCGCCATCGGTTTTAAGGCCGATCCGGGTCCACTGCGCAGCTGGGGATTCGAACTGCAACGGAATTCCATCGTTGTCGACATCCAGACAATGCAAACCAGTATTCCTGGCATTTTCGCGGCTGGCGACATTGCCACCTATCCAGCCAAATTCAAACTCATTGCTACCGGAGCCGGTGAAGCGGTGTCGGCCGTCAACCACGCCCTCGTCCATATCAACCCGGCTGCGCGCCTCGATGGTGGTCACAGCACCACCATCATGGAGAAACGCCAGAAGGCCGCCGATGAGAGCGCTTCGGTCATTAGCAACGTTCGATAGCATCAACGCAACGAGCCCGCCACACGGCGGGCTCATTGCTTGCAGGGACAATTGTTACCTGGCGACCATGGCCTTCTGTAGTTTCCCGCCGACACCGGTTTTGCGATTCACGTCGTCCATCTTCGCGGCCGCTCGCACGCGCGCCTTGTCGGCCCCCAGTTCCAGCAGGCGCGCAACCTCGTCCGGATTGCCGCGATAGTCAGCCAGTTTTTCCTGGATGGGCCGTAGCGATTCGACAAGCAGGTCGGTGAGTTCGGCTTTGAATGGGCCATAGCCCTTGCCTTCGAAGTGCTGCTCCACCTGGGCCAGCGACATATCACTGAGGATGCTGTAAATGCCCATCAGGTTGCTGACGCCTGGTTTCTCAGGAGATGCCGCCACTCGCGCGTCGGAATCCGTCACCGCTCGCTTGATTTTGCGCTTGATCACGTCTGGCGTATCGCTAAGCGCAATGTAGCTGTTCTCATTCGTGCTGCTCTTGCTCATCTTCTTCGTCGGATCGTCGAGCGCCATAATGCGGGCGCCGACTTCCTTGATATCCGCCCTGGGCACAACGAACGTCTCGCCAAAGCGGGCGTTGAAGCGGGTAGCGATGTCGCGGGTGAGCTCGACATGCTGGCGCTGGTCGTCACCAACCGGCACGAGATCGGAATCGTAGAGCAGGATATCGGCCGCCATCAGGNNTTGTCCTTGAACTGCGTCATCCGGGTGAGTTCGCCGTATTGTGTGACGGTGCTTAGCGTCCAGGTGAGCTCGGCATGCTGGTGTACATCCGATTGCACGAACAGCGGGGCCACGTCGGGATCCAGGCCGGCGGCAAACATGGTCGCTGCCAGGTTGTGGATATGTTCACGCATCTCGTCGGGATCGGTCAGCGATCCCATAGCGTGCAGGTCGACGATGCAGAACAGGTTGTCGTATTGATCCTGCTGCCGAACCCAATTGCGAATGGCGCCCAGGTAATTGCCGATAGTGGCAATGCCCGAAGGCTGCATGCCACTAAAGACGCGTGCTTTTCGATCGGGGACAAGTGAGGTGGCCATGAACCGGGGGTGATCCTTGCTAGAGCGCCAGCGCCTACGAACATCATATTCCGTAGGCAAGGATAGCAAGAATGAATGAATCAGGAGAGCAGGTCTAGCAACTCTCGTCCGGCAGCCAAACCGTGCCGAAGTCACGCATCGTGTCGATAATCGGCAGCAGGGCGTGTCCCTTTTCCGTAAGCTGGTATTCCACGCGCGGCGGCACCTCGGCATAGCAGGTGCGTTCGATAACCGCACTCTCTTCCAGCCGCTTAAGGCGTTCGCTCAGCGTTTTGGGGCTAATGCCTTTCAGCGAGCGCTCCAGCTCGCTAAACCGCATCTGGCGCCTGGCAAGATCGCGAATAATCAACGGTGTCCACTTGTTGCTGATCAGGTCGGCGGTTCGGGCCACCGGACAGCCATACTCTTCGGTTTTCTGCTTGGTATCCATGCTTGCTCTTTCGGGACATTTGGGACGTTACTTTCCAAATGATAGCAGCTTTGTTATGCATGTGGAACAAGCGCGATATGTGTGGAGGGTTCTTCACGAACGAGGGTCGATTGCCCTACCAGTACGGCCTGGGTCCCAAATAGGAGCAGGCNNGCCCCATACCCCCCAAGCTGGTAGCCAACATACCCGAGCGCGGCACCTGCCGGACGAGCACCGGCCGATGCCATCATGATGGTTGCTGATACCCGGCCAAGCAGCGCCGGTGGGGTAACAGTTTGGCGAATACCCAGCGTGACGATGGTCCAAATCACGGGCCCGAATCCGACCAGGAAGAATGCTGCGATCAGGAGACCGGCAAACTCAAACCTACTACTGAACGCAATCAGGCTCGCAAATGCGAATCCGCACCAGGGACCTACCCGGACCAGCGTGGTGGTCGGAAGCGCATCGGCAAAACGGTTCACCAGGTAGGCGCCCAACATCATGCCGAACCCGTAGAATCCAAACATGGCGCCAATCATGAGTGACGACATGTTAATTTCACGATCTGCCCACGCTACGATCACACCGAGCACAACATACCAACCCAGATTGAATGCCATGGAAATGTAGAGGATTGGCCGTAGCCAGGGATTCAGCATGGTGAATCGAATCCCCTCCGCCAGCAGCGCGGCAGGTGTCGATTTTGCCGCCGGCTCACGTGATAGTGCTGGAAGATGGCGGGTTGCAACCAGCGCCAGTACGCAGCATGCTGCCGCAAGACCAAGGGCAATATCCCCTCCGGCCAACCCCACAATGATGCCTGCCAAAGGTGGCCCCGCTGTGATGGCGATGCTGCGGGCAAACTCGATGCGGCTGTTGAGTTTTCTCCGATCGTTGCCGACGGTTGCCCTCGCCACCATTGCCGGCGCAGCAACCTGAAACGCCACCGTACCCGTCCCTCCGAGCGTTGCCAACACAGCCAGCACCATCACAGACGGTGAGGGAAGGCTCAAGACAACAATCATGCCGAGAATTGAAACCAGGCGAACAAGTTCACCCCAAAACACGAGCGAGCGCAATGATGACCGGTCTGTCAGTGCACCCATTGGCAGCGAGAACAGCAACATGGGGAGTGTTGCCCCAATGGTAAGGATGCTCGTCGCGCTCGCGTCCCCGTCATACGTAGTGACGTAGAGAACCGGGAGAGCGACGGTGGCGATCTGGTCGGCACTATTGGCAGCAAGGTTGATCCAACTCAGGTAACTGATTTTGGTCGCAGGAGACCCATCGTTCACGCGCATGGCTGAACCTTTCGCTGAGATGATCTTGGTGTTGGGACGCTAGTCGGCTCGTTCGGTTTCGAGCAGCTTGCGTTTGCGCTCGACACCCCATCGGTAACCGGTAAGTGATCCGTCCTTGCCAATCACGCGATGGCAGGGGATGAGCACGGCGATGTCGTTACTACCGCATGCCGATGCCACCGCCCGCGAAGCCGTGGGCTGGCCGATCTGGCAAGCTAGCTCACCGTAGCTCACGGTTTCGCCGAACGGGATTTGCCGCAATGCGTGCCAGACCCTGGCCTGAAAGGCTGTGCCGCGAATGTCGAGTGGCAGCTTCAGGGTGTCCGGTGTGCCGATTGCGACGAGGGTGTCGTTAACGAGGCGCTCAAAGGCAGGGTCGGCCGGGGCGATCGTCGCGTTGGCGAAATCCGCTTCGAGATGGGCGATCAAGTCGGCAGGGTCGTCGCCGAATTGCAATCGGCAGATACCCCGTTTGGTCGCTGCGATCAGCGTCTGGCCGAGGAAGGTTTCAATCACTGTGTATTGGATCGTCTCACCCTTTCCCTTGTTGCGGAAGGTGCCGGGACTCATGCCCAGGGCATCGTGGGCCGTGGCGTACAACTGGGTATTGCTGGCATAGCCGGCCTCATACCCCGCCTCAATGACGCTCCCGGCCATTGGGAGTTGCTGGTGCAACCGTTGCTCGCGCACAGCTTTGGCGAAGCTGGCTGGGGACATGCCGACGATCGCAGTGAACATTTTCTGGAAATGTGACGGGCTCAGCCCTGCCTGATCGGCGAGGTCCTGTAACGATGGTGCGGTCTCCGCTTGCGTGATGGCTGAGCATGCCGCGCCGATGACGGCTGCCTGGTGTTGACTGATGGAGGAACCGAGCGGACGGCAGCGCTTGCATGGACGTAAACCGGATCGCAGGGCTTCCTGCAGGGTGTCGAAAAACACCACGTTCTTGCGCAGCGGGGTTCGGGCCGGGCATCCTGGCCGGCAAAAGATCCCGGTGGTGAGCACTCCGAGCCAGAAGGTGCCTTCGGCGCTCGCATCGCGTTGCTCAACAGCGCGCCACATATCGATTTCGGAACCAGCGGTGTGAATCATCCCAATCATCCTTGATGCAACGAATGTGCCTGCAACCAATTTGCGGTGTGGAAGGAGAGAGCGCTTCCGGCATCTTGCGATCAATGTGCGATGGTGTTGGCCGTATACTTCCTTCAGCTTATCCGGTTGGGAACAGGAGAGACACCCGCAACATGGTTCGAATCATCGCGTATGCACTGGCTGCTATCGTCGCAGCCCTGGCGACATCTACCATTTCCCAGAAATGGTTCAGCTTCGATTCGTCGCAGAGCGTGATGCTTTTCGGCGCCCTGATGGGAGTGATTAACGCCTATATTAAGCCCGTGGTGAAACTCATCAGCATCCCGCTGACGTGCCTCACGTTTGGGGTATTCGCGCTTGTGATCAATGTCGCCCTGTTTGCGCTGGGGGCCGCGCTCCTGCCGGGGATCGACATCAGCCTTGCCGGTGCGATTGTCGGTTCCATAATCGCCAGCGCCGCTGCGGGCCTGATGTTCTCGGTGTTCGATGAGTAGCAGGCTCGTACCTACCACCGCGAAGCGTGTGTTCGATGCCCCGTTCAAGATCGGCGTGATCAGCGATACGCACATCTATGCCGGCAGCAAACGCGAGATCGCTCCCGGTGTGAAGCGATTGTTCCAGCGCGCCGGCATCGACATCATCGTGCACCTCGGCGATGCCAACACCCGCTCGGTCTTGCAGGAGGTGGCGGAAATCGCACCGCTGATCGCCGTGACAGGCAACAACGATGACGACGAACTGCAATACACGCTTCCGCAAACCACCCGCTTCACCGTAGGCGGCAAGATCTTCGCGGCCGTTCACGGGCATGGCGGGCGGTCGGCCCGTGACGTGGCGATCGAGCGCTGGGCTGGCAAGGCCGATTGCGTACTTTTTGGGCACAGCCACTTGCCACTGATCGAACGTGTACAGGGCACGTTGCTGGTGAATCCTGGCTCTCCCACCGATCGTCGCTGGCATCCGCATTTCGGCGTGGCGGTGATTACGGTTGACAGTTCTGGCATTCACCCTGAACTTATGCTTTTCGATGATCCCAATCACCTTGATTCCATTCGTTTTGATCAGGAAGGAACACGATAAATGGACACGCGACTCTCTGAAGGCCGTTGGTTGCGCATTCCGGGCCCCACACCCCTGCATCCGCAGGTGGTGAAGGCACTCGGGCACGAGATGGTTCCCCACCGCGGCGAGCTCATCATGGGGATGATGGAGCGAATTCAGGTCACCGCCCGTAAAGTGCACGGCACAGAATCTGGCGAGGTCTTGCTTTGGGCAGGAACCGGTACGGCAGGGTTCGAGGCCAGCATCGTCAATCTCTGCAACCCCGGCGACAAGGTTGTGGTGACCTGCTGCGGCGATTTTGGTGATCGCTATGCTGCTACTGCCGAGAAACTTGGCCTGGACGTGAAGCGCGTCAATGTGCCTTGGGGCACGGCCGTTTCACCCGAAGAACTCGATGCAGCCATCGGGGAGCATGGCGATGTTGTGGCAGTGATGATCACCCATAACGAAACCAGCACCGGCGTCACGCAGGATGTGGCAGCACTGGCCAAAGTGGCAAAATCGCACGGAGCGCTGGTGTGCGTCGATGCCGTCAGTTCTGCCGCCGCGCTGCCAATCAACATGGATGAGAACGATCTCGATTGGGTGCTCAGTGGTGCGCAGAAGGCATGGATGTGCCCACCGGGCCTGATGATCTCCGCCCTCAGTGAGCGTGCGATTGCCCGCAGCAAGGAAACCACCGGCTATCCTCGCTTTATCTGGGATGCACCCACGATGGTGGATGCCAGCCGCAGCAGGGTCCATCCCACCACGCCCCCGGAAACGCATCTTTTCGCATTCGATGCCGCCTTGCAGGCGATGGAAGAAGAGGGAATCGACCAACTCTTCGCCCGTCACAAGCGACTCGGTGAGTTCTTCCGCGCGGGACTCAAGGACATCGGCATTGAGTTGGTGGCCGATGAGGCCGTGCGCAGCAATTCTGTCACCGCGTTCAAAGCTCCCAACGGCAGCGCGGGAGCATTCCGTGACAAGGTGCGGGAGCAATGGGGCATTGAACTGGCAGTTGGCCAGGCCCAATGGGCGGATTCGGTGATGCGGGTTGGCACCATGGGCTGGACGTATGAGCCCGAACTGCAGGCCACACTTGAAGCGATAGAGGCGGCGGCCAAATAGCCGTTTTTGTTGCGGTTTATCGGCCCAACCTGTAGTATTTGGTGGTGTGTACTCCCAGGTGGGGGGTCTATTGTTGTGACTGAGATAATGCAATCCCGATTCGGCGGTGGCAGATCTCGTTTTTAGGTAGGTTTATGGACGGAACAGACGTTCAAGAGCAGGACGCCAAGGTCACCGAGACCAACGATCAGGTCGAGGCGGCCACTGACGTTAATCTCGATGAACTCGACGGCGCTGCCCTCATGGAGGCTTTCCTCAGCGATCCATCCCATGGATACAAAACGCTGAAATATGGTGATGTGCTGGAAGGCACCATCATGCACGTCGATCGGGATGAATTGCTGGTTGATATCGGCTCCAAGGCCGAGGGTATTGTTCCTTCCAAGGAATACTCCAGCCTTTCAACCGAAGAGAAGGAAGCGATCCAGGTCGGTGATACGCTGCTCGTGTTCGTGGTCCAGGCCGAGAACAACGAGGGCCATCCGGTCGTGAGTATCGACCGCGCCAAGCAGGAAAAGAGCTGGCGCAAGCTGCAGGAAATCCACGAGGCCAACGATGTTATCGAGGCCGAGGTAGTGAATTACAACAAGGGTGGCCTGCTGGTGAACCTCGATGGCGTGCGTGGCTTTGTGCCGGCAAGCCAGGTGAGTGAGATCCGTGGTGGCGACGAATCCTCCAAGCAGGCCGATATGGCCCGTTTGATTGGCACCAAGCTGCCGTTGAAGGTGATTGAAATCAATCGCCACCGCAACCGCCTTATCCTCTCCGAGCGCCAGGCCGTGCAGGAACGCCGCGACGCGATGAAGGAAAGCCTCATCCAGGAACTCACCGAAGGTGAAGTCCGCACGGGTCGAGTCTCCTCTATCTGCGATTTCGGTGCCTTCGTGGACATCGGCGGCGCCGACGGACTGGTTCACCTCTCCGAGCTGAGCTGGAGCCGCGTGCGACATCCAAACGAACTGCTCAAGATTGGGCAGGAAGTTCAGGTGTATGTGCTGGGCATTAACCCGACCGAGAAGAAGATCGCTCTCTCCATCAAGCGCACCCAGGCTGAGCCCTGGAGCCGCGTGGAGAACAGCTACGAAGTCGGCCAACTGGTGCGCGGTACCGTGACCCAGCTTGCCAACTTCGGCGCCTTTGCTCGCATCGAGGATGGCATCGAAGGTCTCATCCACGTATCCGAACTGGCCGATGAGCGCATCCAGCATC
>DJVD01000145.1 GCA_002440805.1 Chloroflexi bacterium UBA6265 | reverse complement strand
TGGCCGACGACCAGGGCCTCAGCTTCCTGTACATCACCCACGACATCGCCAGCGCCCGCTATATCAGCGATCACACCAACGTGATGTATGCCGGCCGCATGGTGGAAGGTGCACCGAGCGACGAGCTGGTGCACGAGCCTGCTCACCCGTATACGAAGTTGTTGCTTAGCGCGGTTCCGAATCCGCACGCCGGGTTACGCACCCAGGATGTCGGTGCGCGGGGTGAAATCCCNNTCGCTCATCGATCCGCCTCCTGGTTGCCCATTTGCGGCTCGTTGCCCGCACGTGATGCCTGTCTGCAGGGAAGTGATGCCGGGTGCTGAGATGATTAATGCCGGGCACTGGGTGCGGTGCCATCTCTACGGTCCGGGCGATGCCCTCTTGCCAAACGGGTCAGAAGCACTAGCCTAATAGGGAACCATCCGTGGCAACGGGGCCCGGAGAAGCTGCTAAACGAAGGACCATACCAGTGATTAACGTAGGGATAATCGGGGTTGGCGATGTTGCCACCCACTCGTATATGCCAGGCCTGAACTCGCTCGCCGACCGCGCCAATGTGGTGGCCATCTTCGATATCGTCCAGAGCCGCGTTGATGGCGCGCTGGAATTCCATCCGCAAGCCACGGGCTATACGGATTACGATGCCTTCCTGGCGCACGATGCCGAGAAGATGGACCTGGTGTTCAATCTCACGCCGGCACCGCTGCATCGCAGCATTACCGCCAAGGCACTCGAGGCCGGCTACAGCGTGTACTCGGAAAAGCCCATCGCCTCCACACTGGGCGAGGCTCAAGAACTGGTCGCCATCGCCGAGGATAAGGGCCTGCACTTCTTTTGCGCCCCGGCAATGATGGTAACCGCGCGGATGATGTGGCTGAAGGAATATATCTACAGCGGCGCCATCGGCAACCCGTACTTCATCAAGAGCCATCATGGCGGCATGGGTCCGGCCAGCTGGCGAACGTATTCGGGCGATCCGCGCGTGTTTTACACACCAAAGGTCGGTCCACTTATCGATCTTGGCGTGTACCAGCTGCACACCATGACCGGCCTGTTCGGTGCGGCCCGCACGGTGAGCGCCGTTGGCGGCATCATGAACCCCACCCGCAAACTGCTGCAACCGCAGTTCTTTGGCGAAGAAATTCCGGTGGAAGCATCGGACCTGTTCAGCATCAACATCGAGTTTGATGACAACCGCTACGCCAATCTCTTCAATACCTTCGCCATGCCCGCCACCAAGGCACCGATGTTCGAACTCTACGGCTCGATGGGCACGGTGACCATTGGTGGGCATCAATGGTACGACGGCAACGGCAGTACGGATATCTACGTGCGCGATGAATCCGCCAGTGGCGAGGCCGAAGGCTGGAATAACGACACCCCGGTGCCGAATCCCATCCAGACNNACCGATAACCTGCTTACCGCCGCCCACGCCGAGCACGTGCTCGAGATCATGCTGGCAGCCGAGGAATCGGTGCAGACCGGCAAGAGGATTGATATTGGATCCACGTTTTAGGGTTTGTGGTTAGAAAAACAGGGAGGATCACATGCAAGCGCAACAACTCAGTGTCCAGATGTATACCCTGCGGGATATCTCCGCCACCGATTTCGATGCCGCCCTCAAGGCGGTGGCCGATATCGGTTACAAGAACGTCGAACTGGCTGGCCTGATGGGCCTTTCGGCCGACGAAATGCGTGACCTGCTGCATAAGTACGGCCTAAAGGCGCCCAGTGCCCATGTGCCGTACCAGGCGTTTGAGGAAGATGCCCAGAAGGTTGTTGATGATTACAAGACAATTGGCTGCGAGTGGATCATTGTCCCCGCGCCGCCGCTGGATCGATTGCTGGCATCCGGCGAATTCGGCTGGGGCGATTTGGCCAATCTCTCCGCCCACGAGCTCAGCACGCTGAGCGGGGAAGAACTGGCCGCCAAGTACACCCTCAGCGCCGATAACATCAAGGCCTTCTGCGACAATCTCAGCCAGTGGTCGGAGGTGGTCAATGCCGGCGGCATGCGCTTTGGCTACCACAATCACCACTTTGAATACCTGTTCCGCACCGAAGATGGCCAGAGCATGTACGACTACATGCTGGAGAATTCGCCGATCATCTTTGAGATCGATGCCTTTTGGGCCGAGGTTGGTGGCCGGAATGCTGCCGAAGTGATCAATGCCAATCCGGATCGTGCCAAGCTTGTGCACCTGAAGGATGGATCCGATCGAATGCCGGGCAAGGATGTCGCGTTTGGCACCGGTATCCTGGCGTGGGACGATATCATCGCCGCTGCCGATGCCGCCCACTGCGAGTACTACGTTGTTGAGCTCGACAACCCGAACAAGGCCGATCCGGTGGCAGACGTGCGCATAGCGTACGAAAACGCCATGGCAAAAATGTCCTGACAATCGCAACCGCGATGTAGGAGGGGAGGAAAGGGAGGGGCGATGGCCCTCCCTTTCCGGTTTCTAGCCCGCAAATACGTCGTTGACGATACCCCACTCGGTTTCAAGACCGGCCCATTCATCATCGTCGGGTCCATCGTAGATCAGCGCGATCGGCCCGGTGAATCCGGCATCCTTGAGGATGGTGAGGCACTGCCGATAATCTGCCTCGTCCGGTCCGGATGCATCGAACGAGCATTTGGCATGGCAGGCTTCAGCACGGTCGGCGATCTTGGCCAATTCCCCGTATTTCTGGGGCGCACCCCAGTTGCCCAGATCGATCAGCAGGCCGACATCGTCTCCTGCGGCATCCATGGCTGTCAGCAGCGTCGCCGCATCCGGCGTCATCTCCATCCAGTTTTCAGTCACCACCCGCACGTTCGGGTGCGCTGCCGCCAACGTGGCCATGTGCTTGCCACTCGCGATCAGTAAATCGCTCGTAGGTTGGCTGCGCCCCACGCAGAGTCGCGCCCGATTCGCCCCCAGTTGTTCGGCTACATCCAGCCAGTGGTGATACCAGGCCATTTGCTCATGGATATTGGGAGACGTGAGGTCGCCGTCATCGATCAGGAGCATATCCAGCGCAATTCCGCTCTGCGCCAGCGCAGCGCGCACCTGGGCAACATATCCCTCCTCGATTGATGAGAGGTGAAAGTGGCATATCTGCAGCATCGTGTACCCTCGCGTTGCCAGTTCAGGGATGATCTCCAGCAACGTGAGGCCGCGCTTCAACTCCGGCGGTCCAGCCATTTTGCCGCCCCCAACTGCTGAGCCCGGCGCCGAGAAATTGCCCAGTGTGCGATGCAGCGACCATGTGGAAACGGCCTTGTGGGTGAGGGACGGATGCATTAACGAGCCTTTCTGATGCAGGAGGTTCACGACCTAATTTTCGCACCGGGCGATCTGTTTGTCGCCTTTTGCAATCGTGACAAGAGATAACGACGCACTACTGCACGTTCCGGCTGTATTGACTTTACTCCTGTAATCGCAGGATCTCTATGATGGATGCGGGCAGGGTGGCCCTGGATTGCCTCCGGTTAAGCGTGCGGTTGGTGGCGGAATGATCGAAAACGATAGAACGAAGTACTCGGGAT
>DJVD01000056.1 GCA_002440805.1 Chloroflexi bacterium UBA6265 | reverse complement strand
ATCTGGTCCAACCTCGATGCCAGTACCCCCTTGCCAGCCGTTCCAGCTGAGTTGGAGTGGTGCTTCCACCTGCCCATTCCACATGCCGATAAATGTGCCGTCGGGCGCATACCGATCGATCCGGGCATTGCCAGCATTGAGGACGTAGATGGTGCCATCCTGGCCGACGGCGATGCCAGCAGGGGAATCCAGTTGGCCCAGGCCGCTGCCAGCCCCCGGAGTTGATGTATCGAAGAGGTTGAATGGCCCCAGTTGCGCCGAGAGTTTGTTCATCACGCGCACGCTGTGGCCAACGGTAATCAGGCGTGCCTCGTCATCGCCCGGCGCCTTGCGATTGATCATGTAGTTCCAGGCGTCGCCCCACTTCAAGGGGTTCAGGCCAGTGCGAATGATCTCGCCCGATTTCATCATTGTCAGGCTATCGCCCGGGCGCGTGATCCATCGCGTGGTCGAAGTCGTCAACCCGACACCGTCCATCACCTCGGCGTTCGGAGCGATCGCCACATCGGTATCGGCTGTGAACCCGGCGGCTGGGGTGACACTGAAACCGTGGAACTGGCGGAAGTACCAGGTAAATGGCCACTCATAGTCGGGAGTCACTTTAATCACGAGACCGTACTGGCCAGTAGGGTCAATGCGGTCCGGCTGAGTCACCGAGATATCCCGCGAGAGACGCATGATGCGGTCGATGAAGTCGCTGGCCTCGACTGCAGGTACATCCTTGGCCAGCGGCTCAGCCCCGGACTCACCGCGGGTGAAGGCGAGGCCAATCATTGCATTGAGGCTGTACACCACCAGCACAACCGCGGCGACGACTGTGGCAAGCGTGCGAATACTGGCCCAGGAAAACGCGGTTTGCAGCAGCGAACCCAGGCCCAGTCCAGCCATGACCAGCACAGGCAGCGCTACCAATACCGCACTGCCCGTGTCGCGAGTGGAGGCCGTGCTATGCAACAGCAACGCTGCGGCAAACCAGGTGCCGAAGAGGGAAACGGGCACATGATAGCGACGGTGTTCGGTATCCATCTTCCACGAGTTTGAAACCATAACGGCGATGATTGCCAGCACCACGGCGATCGTTTCGTAGAGCATCAGCGACCAGAAATAGAACATCACCGGCACCGTGCTGGTGCCGCCACTCATCATGTCCACCCAATCAGTCACGGTCGTACCAATACCGGCGAGGCTGTATATGCTGCTGAAACTGCGCGAGAACAGCATAAGCAGTCCGATAATGAAACCACTTGCGAAGCCAATCATCGCGTGTCGATCGGAGAATACCGTTCGCAGCCCCGTGCCGACGGCATTGGCAGAAATCTGACCTGGCTGCGATCGCAAGCCAGAAACAACAATGCCGGCCGACACGGCGATGAGGGCGGACACACCCAGGGGCCCGGTGGCATAGAGGGAGGCAACAGCCAGGCCGAGCACCGCCGCCCAGCCGGCGTGATTACCGTTCGAGATGCCCACACGAAGCAGCGCGATCACAATAAGGAGCGCGAGAAACGCCGCTGCAATGCCGGGCTCCACGGTGCGGCTGGCGAAGACGACTGTTGGTGATATGGCCAGGATCCCTGCCACGGCGATGAGTTGCACCCTGGTGAGAAAGGGATGCAGCAGGAAAATCGTGGCCACCAGCCCCAACCCCAGGAGAGCCGATCCCATACGGGCGGTGGCGTCGGAAACGCCAAAGAGGTAGAACGGCACACTGTTCCAGATCAACATGAACGGCCCGGAATCGGGTAGCTGCTGGCCGATCGGCAGTGGTCGACCGTAAAACATGCTCCAGGCATCATATGCCCAGTTCGCTTCCCGTTCGTTCAGCAGATAGGTATCCAGGCGTACAAATCTCGCGAGGAACGCGACGATGATCACGGCGAGGGCTGACACGCCGAACCAGCCGGGTGCCGGGATGGGTTTATCCAGCGACGTAGGGGTGGTCTGCTCGGTCATGGATGGGTTTCTCCGTACCGGATGTCGTTGTACTGGGGCAACAGGTCATCACGAATCCATACCGACATCGGGTATACGGTTTGTTCACCGGCGGGATCGCGGAACATCACCAGGCGGAAGAGGCGTTGCTGCCCTTCGGGCGTGGCAGCGAATTGCAGGCTGTTGCCGACCGATCGAATCACTGCGCCGAAATCGTGCGGATCTTCAATGGAGGTCCATGCCGAGCGTCCTACCGGAATTTCGGGAGCAATGGCGAAGTTACGGTACGTCGCCATTTCGCTTTCATGCACGCGCAGCGAATAGGTCTGGCGCGTGTAGCCGGGTATCTTGTCTGGCCAGCCGCACGCCTGGCTATCGTGAGCTACCAGGATCACATCCGGGTTGTTGATGTTCATATACGAAGTAAAGCGTGCGTTGGGGAAATCGGACGACTTCAGGTACCAGTTGGTGGGCCACTGCATTTTGCACTGGTCGTAGGCGATGGTGATGCTGTTGTCGCCATATACCACCTGGCTAAGTTCGGACATGTCGTTGGTGAACCGGGTCATATCGGCGCTGATGGTGTTGTAGATGAGCGTATCCACTGCAAGATCGCCATCGATGTAGGCCATGCGGAAACCCGCGTGCACCTGAAAAAGGCTGAGGATCGCGAAGGTGCCGGCCAATGTGGCATACATCGCCCGACGCGGACCAATCACCCAGATCGCAGCCGCAATCAGGAACAGCGCTGCCAGGGGTGGCAGGGCCAGCACCCACCAATCGTTGAGCGCGGCTGTGGTTGCAGTCCGCTGCCATGCGCCGGTATCCAGTTGCACCCATTCGCCATACGTAAGGCGTGATCCAAGGTAGAACCAGGCGATGCCGGCAACGAGTAACGAGCCCATCAGTGCCAGCCCACCGTAGCGCGTGATTGGGCCGAATTCGC
>DJVD01000252.1 GCA_002440805.1 Chloroflexi bacterium UBA6265 | reverse complement strand
TTCATTAGCGCTCAGGAAGCAGGCAGCGATGGTGCCGTTGTCATCATCCCGATCCGGGGCACGATCGAGCCGGGGCTGGGCGAGTTCCTCGACCGTGCAATATCGGAGGCCGAAGACAGTGGTGCTTCCATGATCATTCTGGATATCAACACGCCCGGAGGGCGACTTGATACCGTCCTCGAGATGCGCACCCGAATACTGGATTCGGATGTGCCCATCATCGCCTACGTGAATCGCGAGGCGTTCTCCGCAGGCGCATTAATCACGATTGCCAGTGACCAGATTTGGATGGCTCCGGCAGCCGTTTTCGGCGCTGCGACACCGGTCGATGGCGCAACTGGCGCCACTGCACCAGAGAAAACCATTTCGGCTGTGCGATCCGTTTTCCGGGCCACGGCCGAGGAGCAGGGGAGGGATCCGGTCATCGCTGAAGCGATGGTGGACCCCGCAGTTGTCGTGGATGGCCTGGACAGTTCTACGTCGCTCCTGACACTCTCTGTTGAGCAAGCCGGGGCGTACGGATACCTGGACGGCGTGGCTTCCGATCGAGCTGACCTCCTCGAACAACTCGGCATGGCCGATGCGCAAATCGTGGAAACGAAGATGACGTTCTGGGAGCGAGCCGTAAGCGTTGTGACCGACCCGCTCGTCGGTTCGGTATTGGTTCTCGTTGGGATGGGGTTGATCATCGCCGATGCGTTTGTGGCCGGCTTCGGGATCGCAGCGGTGATCGGAGCTCTGGCGCTGGCCGTGTTCTTTTGGGGCTATCTGCTCACGGGCCTGGCCGGCTGGGAAGACCTGCTTCTCATTGGCATCGGCATCGTCTTGATCGCACTCGAAGTCTTCGTGATTCCGGGGTTCGGGTTCGCTGGTGTGGCCGGCATCATGTCGCTGGCTGGTGGACTCGTAATGACCATGACGATGCGAGATTTTGGGGACGAAGGATTCGCCAGTGAAGCTGCAAGCGTGCTTACCACCGTGCTAATGACGCTGTCGGTGATCACTGTCCTGCTCATCGCGTTCATTTATTTCTTGCCTCGACTCATTCCTTCGCACGCCTCCGTGCCGAGGGGACTACAGCGGCTCAGTTTGGGAGCGACGGTGGATAAGGGCGGAGGTGATCCGTTCCGGCCCGGCTGGCTTGTTCGCATGTCCGGTGGGAGCGAAACAGTACAGCGGGACGAGGCCGGTCACACAGCTATGCATGTCGACGCCCAATCCTACCGAACCAGGGAGGAAGATCAGGGTAAGGAGTAACGTCTCCCGGGATGGGCCGATGTGGGGAAATGGACCGGCATAAATGGCAGCAATTTCCTCGTAACAGAAAGAGTATCCAATGGATGTGAATATCCCCCTCGTCATTTCGATCGCGATTGCAGTCGCGCTCCTTGCATTCTTCTTCTATTTCGTGCCGCTGGGATTATGGATCACCGCGATCTTTTCCGGAGCTCGGGTGGGCCTGGGAACCTTAATCGGGATGCGGCTAAGGAAAGTGAATCCTAACGACATCGTCCGCCCGTATATCAGCGCGATCAAGGCCGATCTCGACCTTCGCGTAGGGCAGATGGAAGCGCATTACCTGGCCGGCGGGAACGTCGGACGTGTTGTCCAGGCGCTTATCTCGGCTGATCGCGCCAATATTGAGCTGCCGTGGCAGCGGGCCACGGCGATTGACCTGGCCGGTCGCGATGTCCTCGAGGCCGTTCAGGTCAGCGTCAATCCCAAAGTCATTCAGACACCGCGTGTCTCCGCTGTGGCCAAAGATGGCATCCAGCTTGTTGCTGTTGCGCGAGTTACCGTGCGCGCGAATATTGATCGGCTCGTTGGTGGAGCTGGAGAAGAGACCATCATCGCGCGAGTGGGCGAGGGCACCGTCTCCAGTATCGGTTCCGCTGCGTCCCACAAGGAAGTCCTGGAGAATCCCGACCAGATATCGCGGTATGTCCTGGAGCGCGGTCTGGATCAGGGAACGGCCTACGAGATCCTTTCCATCGACATCGCGGATGTCGATGTCGGACGGAATATCGGCGCGGAACTCCAGACAGACCAGGCCGAGGCGGACAAGAAGATCGCCCAGGCCAAAGCCGAAGAGCGCCGCGCGATGGCAATGGCCGTGGAGCAGGAAATGAGGGCTAAAGTGGTTGAGGCCGAGGCTGAGGTGCCCCTGGCACTTGCCGATGCCTTCCGTTCAGGAAGACTGGGTGTGATGGATTTCTACCGAATGGAGAATGTGCAGGCGGACACCCGGATGCGTGAGTCTATCGCTGGCGATGAAAAATAGCCGATGTGGCGCCGATGAGAGATGGTTGGAACCGACATGAGTGACCTCATTAGTGGGCTCGTAGTACTCGCGATCGTTCTCGCGTTTGTCACCCGCTGGCTTCGATCGGCTGCCGTTCGAATCCGCCGCCCTGTGGCCGCTGGTACAAAGCCACGGAGCCCGAGGGGTCTCGCCGGGAGCGGTGGCTACCAGTCCGTTCCCCAAGCCCGCAGAGAGCCAGCAGTTCGATTCCCTTC